>ONXX01000083.1 GCA_900321955.1 uncultured Bacillota bacterium
TTCGATTGAAAACGGTCTATGCGGTTACATCATGACCCAGATCTCCGATGTCGAGAACGAGCTCAACGGCTTATTCTCCTACGACCGTCAGGTATGCAAGGTCGATCAAGAGGCCATCAAAAAAGCCAATCAGCGATTGGCTCAATTCTATGAATCCAAATGTTAAGATCCTGCAAAGGATCTTTTTTAGTCGGTGATCGAACAGGCGCTGTCGCAGTCCGAAATATCGCTCGTATAATCCGAGGAGATCGTCTTGACATCCAGATACTGACCAACCCAGCCGCTTAATCCTTCAAGCGTCTGATAGTACGGCAGATCTGCATCACTGGCCGGATCCAAATAGGCAAGGACTTCACCGTCTTTATAGATGAAGATCGAAGGCGTATAGGACACACGATCGGAGACGGAATTGGACTCCTTGAAGATGTCACTCAAGACCACGGCATACATGTCGATCTCATTGGCCTTCTTGAATTCCTTCACGATCGGAAGAAACGATGCGCACGACGAACAGCCCGGCAGATAGACATACAACAAGAAGGTCTTCCCCTCTTCTTCCAATGCCTTTAATTCCTCACTGTTATGGATAAAGAGGAAATCGTCCTCACTTGGAAGGACTTCCGTCTTTTCCTTTTCCTCCGGTTTTACGTCGTTGATCAGATGCAGGGAATCAAAATCGATCGGATGGTAATGGACTAAAGAGAAATCGTAGAGTTCTTCCCCGTTTTCTTCATATTTCGTCTCGACCTTGTTTTCCCCCTGGTAGTACCAGTAGCCGCCGGTGTTGTAGATCTTATTGCCATCCCAGCCAAGCTTTACCAGCAGGTCTTTGGTCATGCCGGCATAACCGCCGCCGCCGCACATCAGGAAGATGTACTTGTCTTTGGGAAACAAACTTTCCAGGATATGCATTGATTCCTTATAGTTGGCAATGTATTCGCCATTCTCATTTTTTGTGAAAAGTGTCGTTCCTTCATAGGAGCTGCCGACTTCCGCAGGCAGACCTTCCACGTTGCACAGATAAGGATACGGCACGACTTCAAAGCCCTTCACAAAACCGGAAAGATAGGAATCACCGCCGATGGCTTCATAATCCGCTTCGTCCACCAACATCCGCATATCGCGGTAGACACTGTCTTCCCTGTTTAAATATTTATCGATCGTCTTTTCGTTGATGTTTTTGTCGATCCCGAGCTGGCCCCGCATGCCTTCTTCCAATTCCGGTACAGGCAAAGTCTCTGCCTTGCAGGAGACCAGAGACAGACTCAGACACAATAATAAAAGTAAGCTTACTATCTTCTTCATAATTACATCCTAATACTTCAATGTGAATTCTATCTGAAGATGAAAAAGGACATTACTGTCCTTCGTTCATGACTCTTTCGATATCGGCAACTTCCTTAATGATCTCCTTGGACAGGTTTTCACAGCCCGTACCGGTGATTAACAGGTCGTCTTCAATGCGGATGCCGATGCCTTCATCGGCAATATACAGGCCCGGTTCATTGGTGATGACGTTGCCTGCCTGTAAGACGCCGCCCAAACCGCCGTCCACATCATGGGTATCGAGACCCAAATGATGGGAAACGGAATGGAAGTAGTATTCACTGACATCCTTGTGTAAACCGTGTTTCGGTAATTCGATCTTATAAAAATCAATGACCATCTGGTTGAGTTCTCTCATCTTGACGCCGACTCTGGCGTTTTCTTCCACGATCTTCTGTGCCTGTAAGACGATCTCGTAGATCTCTTTCTGACGTTCCGTAAAATGTCCGTTGACCGGGAAGGTTCGGGAGATATCGGCACAATAGTAATTGTGGGTCGCACCCAAATCGCAAAGGAAGAGTTCGCCGTCCTTCATGACGTGATTGTTTTGCGAGTAATGAAGGATCGTCGCCCTTTCGCCGCTGGCCGCAATCGTCTTGAAAGCCAGAAGGTCACAGAGCTGTTGCGCCAAAACGAAACGGAAGACACCATCCATCGTCATCTCGTTGAGCTCCGGCTTGCAGGTACGCATCATCTGACGGATGCCCAGATTGGTGGTGTGGATGGCCTTCTTGATCTCGGCAACTTCCTGTTCGTCCTTTTGCAGACGCATGTCGGTCAAAATCGCAAAGCTATCTTTGATATTTAAATAAGGATATTTGTTTCGTAAGGTGTTGGCATACAATAATGCTTCACTTTCCTGCTGATCAAAGGTGTAGTGCCACAGATCAAAATAGATGCGGAAATTGCCGTCTCTTCTTGTGCGGTTTAATAAGGACGCAATGTAGCCGTCGAGATCGCCACGGTCTTGTACATCCTGGATGCCGGAGATCTCGCTCGCCTCATTGGCCATCATGCGGCCGCCAACCCACTTGGCTAACAGTTCATCATATGGCAGGATAAACAGGCTCTGGCGGACCATGCCGTCGAGCTTATACATGACAAGGACCATGTCCTCCTTGTCCAAACCGGTCAAATAATAGAAATTGCGGTCCACATAGAAGTCATAGGCTTCATCCTGGGAACGCATCGGCGCTTTGCCGGAAAAAAATACGAACGCGCAATTGCCTTCCATTGAATTTAAGATCTTATTGCGTCGCTCAGAATATTGATTCATCTTCTTTATCTTCCTTTCTATAAGACACCTTCACGATGCGCTCATTTTCGATGCACGCATCGACCAGTGGCTGATAATCAAATAAGCTTTCGTAGTGCAGACACTTGTCTTCCTTTGGTTTGGTGACCGGATTCTTCGGATCAAAGATCGTGCAGCAGTCCTCAAACGGAAGGATGGAAGTCTCATAGGTATCGATCCTCTTGGCGATATCGATGATCTCCAGCTTGTCCATCATGCATAAAGGGCGAAGGATCAAGGTATCGGCAACCTTGCCGATGACACTGATCGATTCCGGGGTTTGCGAAGCAACCTGGCCGATCGATTCGCCGTTTGTGATGACCTTGATCTTGCGGTTCTTGCAGATCTGATCGGCGATGCGGTACATCATACGGCGCATGATGGTGATGCAGTATGGTTCATCGACATTCTTATAGATCGCCAACTGCAGATCGGTGAACGGAATGATGTGCACATTGATCTCTTCCTGGCAAACCGAAAGCTTCTCCGCCAGAGTCAGGACCTTATCCAAAGCCTGTTTGGATGTATAAGGCTCCGAGGCAAAATGGATGCACTCGATCTTTAAGCCGCGCTTCATCGTCATATATGCGGCAACCGGGGAATCAATGCCGCCGGACATCATGACCATGGCCATGCCGTTGATACCGGTCGGATAACCGCCGCCGCCTCTGACCTTTTCATCCATGACATAGATGAAATCCTTATCCACAGAGACATAGATCATCAGATCCGGTTCATGGACATCCACCAATAAAGACGTATTGTGCAAGATATTGCCGGCCAAAGCCCGGTTGATCTCATCCGAGCGCATCGGATAGGATTTGTCATGGCGCTTGGTCGCAATCTTGAAGGTCTTGACGTTGTGATTTTCCGCCAAAGCCAGTGTCACCTTCTTGACTTCCTCTATATCCTTATTGACCCGGATGGCACCGGAAAAATAGCTGTAGCCGAAGATATCCTTGAGTTCTTCTTTGATGCTTGGATAATCTTCCCCGTTGAGCTTGATAAACAAGCCATCATGCAGGGTGTTGTAAGTCAGAGCCTTGTGATCCTGTAATCTTTTCTTGATATTATTTGTCAGCTGACGGGTGAACTCCTTGCGGTTTTTTCCCTTGGTGGAAAGTTCACCATAGCGGACAACGATGTGGTCATATAACATTTCAGGCATATTTATCAATGATCTCCTTCAGATTGGAAAGGAAGTAATCAGCTTCTTCCATGGTATTGGTATAGTCAAAGGATATGCGGATCGCATGGTCCTCATCAAAGCCCAGGGCATTGAGGGTGCGGTTGTTTTCGTTCTTCTTGGAACCGCAGGTCGACTTGGACGACACCATGATCCCCTTGTCGTTCAGTGCGTTTAATAAGACTTCCGAAGGGATCGGTGTTGAAATATTCATCAGGGTCGGCAAACCCTTGGCATAATTGATCGTACAGATTTGGCTTAAACCTTCATAGAGATAATCATGAAGCTCCTGCAGTTTCGCGTGATACTTTTCCTTATTTTCATACGCGATGCGCATCGTCTTGGCTAAGACGATGTTGGCTAAGGCATTGGACGTCCCGCCTCGAAGCGAAAATTCCTGCTGACCGCCCGAGATGATCGGCAGCAGTTCCACAAACTGCTTCTTCATCAAAACTCCCGATCCTTTCAAACCGTGGATCTTATGAGCGGAGAAGGAAGCCATGTCGACATTGCTTAAGTCAAGATCGGCCTTGCCCACGCCCTGGGTGATATCGGAATGGAAATAGGTGCCGGGATGTTTCTTGACGATGGCGGCGATACCTTCGATGTCATTGACCGCTCCGATCTCGTTGTTGACCTGCATGATCGACACCAGCAAGGTATCGTTTCGCAAGGCACTCTTCACTGCTTCAGGCGTGATCTGACCGTTTTCATCCGGCATCAGATAGGTCACCTCAAAACCAAAATCCTCTTCCAGTTGCTTAAAGCTGTTGTAAGCGGAAGAGTGCTCGTAGTAAGACGTGATCAGATGTCTCTTATCCTGATGTTTTAAGGCTAAGCCCTTGATGGCGAGAGAATTGGCCTCCGAAGCCCCGGCTGTAAAGATGATCTCATCTTTCTTGACACCCAGCATTTTGGCGATGAGGGCACGCGACTTCTCTTGCATATCATAAATAGCGACGCCATCATCGTAAAGGGCATCGCTATTACAGTAAAATTCATCCAGTAATTTTTTATAGGTCTCTCTCACTTCCGGCTCCAGAGCCGTCGTGGAGACCGCATCAAAGTAAACTTTCACTAGGCATTCTCCAGGATCTTTTCATCTGCGTTCTCCGGAAATAAGGTCTCCATGCAGGAGATGGCCGTCTTCAAAGCCTTGGTATACTCGCCATTGAGATACTGGAATTCGGCTTTGGAGAGTTCTCTGTCGATCTCCGGATAGGTCGAACGGTACTTGTTGCCGAAGACGATGGCGTTTTCCACCATGATGCCCATACCGACGACGTTGTTGATGTTGTTGTAGAACTTGTAGATGAAATCGATCGCCTCATTGAGCAGACCGTTTAACTGCACGATATCGATCGGAATCTGCGCGATCAGTTCCCGCAGCTTGGCGATGTAGTCTCTGGACTTCTTGAGGTCATCCTTATAGGATTCATCAATGCTTGGCAAAGAATATTCGGCAAGCTTGCTTTCAACTTCAGAGACAACCAGCTGCAGCTTGGTGAGCTGGGTAAAGGCTCTGCTTTCCCCGTCCGTTGACTTGTCGATCGTATTCTTGTAGGAATACAAAGTCTTCATATCGGCATCGATCTGTTCATCCAGCTTGCTGGCATCTTCCAGAATCTCGGAAGCCGGCTTGGTGCAGTTGGACAGATCAGCGGAAACATTCAGATATCTTTCCTTATATTTATCGGCATTGTCGCGCATCTTGCGAAGCACTTCCTGAAGGTCTTCCAATCCGAAGCGGGCAGAATCCTTATCGTAGGCGATGCGGACATAATTCTCGACTTTTTCCATGTCGTTGATATGACCCAAGACACGGTCATTGGTTTCCCTGGCCAGCTTGAAGGCCTTGTTTTCTTCTGCCAGTTTCTCGTTGAGGCCGTTGAGTTCATCTTTTGCCGAAGCAACTCTGGTCTTGACGCCCTCGGTCTGGGCCTTGCTTAAGGCCTTGATATCCTCATTGAGGTTGGTCTCAATCTCATTGATCTTGTTTTCGATATCCAGA
>ONXX01000129.1 GCA_900321955.1 uncultured Bacillota bacterium
ATGGGCTTTGGCTTCACCTTCTGTGTGGACGGCGAGTTTATCCCGAAACCGTATTCCGAAATCATGGATGAGGGAGAGTTCAACAATTTCGATGTCATGATCGGCTCCTGCGCCCAGGAATTTCCGGCCGTCAAGGCGGACGAGTATTCACCGGAACTCTTTGATGCCTATCTGAAAGAAAACTTTGCCGACAATTATGAGAATATGAAGCGCTGGTATCCGGCAGCCAATAAGATCGAGGCAGCCAAACAGGTTTCCACGATCGCTTCCGATCTGATGCTGATGGGTTCGGCCAAACTGGCGGAGCTGGCAAAACACTATGGACGCAACGCCTATGTCTGGCTGATGTCCAAGGAGAATGAGACGGAAAGAGGACACAACGACGGTTCGCCGCACTGTGCCGAGATGCCGTATGTCTTCGGCCGTGTCGATTCCGGTGAACGAAATCCGTTCTTCCCATACCACTGGGTGGGTGCCGATTACGACTTCATGGAACTCATTCAGGGTTACTGGTATGAATTTGCCGCCTCAGGCGATCCGAATGGCGAAGGAAGACCGTTATGGAAGAAGTACGAGAAAAACTTCGATATCATCAACCTCAACAATCATTCTTCGATGATGGATGATGATCAGCAGGAGAAGTACTTCTACTTCTATGAGAAGCTGCAGAGCAACGACTACCATGTCTCCTTGTTCGGTCCGGCCAAGCTCACACCGAAGAAACAATGAAAAAGCCGATCCTTGAAATACGGATTGATATGACAATCCAGGGCAAGACCATCAAAACGGCCCGAGGTGACGTGTCCATGATCCCCTTTGGCGGCATCGTGAAGTCAGACCTCTTTAACGGTATCGTCGAACCCTGGGGTGTCGATACGCAGATCACCAATCACATCGGCATCAAGACCCTGTCGGCCAGATACATGCTGACGGGGAAAGATAAAGAAGGACAGGATTGTCACATCTACGTTGAAAACAAGGCGTGGATGAAGGCAGATGAGTTCAAGCCGAGCTTTGAAAGCATACCGGTCTTTTATACCGATTCCGATGCCCTGGCATCTTACCTGCATCAGGACATCTTCTATGGAGTGGGCAGCGTTGAAGAAGGGGTGCTTTGGATCCGTTTCTATGAAAAATAAGAAGAGCCGTTTCGCTTGTTTCAGTACAGCGAAGCGGCTTTTTTTGTTGTGCTTGTCCGATTCATCAGAAACGGCAATTTGTGCCATAATGAAATCAACAGGGGCAGGAAAACAATATGAAAACAGACTGGTACAAAAATGCGATCGTCTATCAGGTGTATCCGTTCAGCTTTAAGGACTCTGACAATGACGGCTGGGGCGACATCAAAGGCATCCTCTCCAAACTGGACTACATCAAGGATCTCGGCGTGACGGCGATCTGGTTTTCGCCTTTATACAAGTCACCGGATTATGACTACGGTTATGACATCAGCGACTATAAGGCCATCGATGAGAAATTCGGCACGATGGAAGATTTTGATCTGTTATTGAAGGAATGCCATAAGAGAGACCTGAAGGTCATCATGGACATGGTCATCAATCACACATCGATCGAGCATGAATGGTTTAAAAAAGCAATTGAAGATCCCAAAAGCGAATACCGGGATTACTACATCATCCGCAAAGGCCGGCAGAAACACAATCTCTTATTCCCGCCGACCAATTGGAATTCCACCTTTACCGGCAGCGCCTGGGAGAGGATCGGGGATACAGGGGATTATTACCTCCACCTTTTCTGCAAGGAACAGGCCGATCTCAACTGGGAGAATCCGAAAGTCCGGGATGAGATCGTCGATATCCTGAATTTCTGGCTGGACAAAGGTGTCGATGGCTTCCGTTTTGATGTCTTCAACATGTTTTCCAAGGTCTATCCTTTAAAGGATTCCAATACAAACTCTTTCCAGAAAGGTTCAGAGTATTTTGTCGATGGCCCAAGGATCCATGAATTCCTGAAAGAGATCAATGAACGATCCTATGACTGCTATACGGTGGGTGAGTCCTATCATCCCAGCGTTGAAAACGCCAGAGCTTATGTGAAGAAGGAAAACAAGGAGCTGGATACGATCTTCAATTTTGCCCACCTGGATTCCGACAACATCAATTCGATGAAGTTCTTTCCGAAGCCTTTTGATCTGAGACAATTCAAGAAAGGACTGTTTGATCCGCAGGTCTACAACTACAAAGACAGCTGGAATACTCTGGTTCTGGAAAACCACGACAATCCGCGCAGTGTCTCGCGTTTTGGTATCGATGACAAACATTACCGTTATGAGGCAGCCACGATGCTGGCGACGATCACCTACATGGGTTTCGGCATCCCGTTTATCTATATGGGACAGGAAGTCGGCCTGACCAACTGCCGTTTCAAAAAGATCGATGATCTGAAAGATCCGGTCTCCCATTTCGTCTATGACATGATGACGGGTTACCACATGCCGAAGAGTCTGGCTTTCAAATTCATCAAGTATGGGGCAAGAGATCACGCCAGGGTACCGATGTCCTGGGATGATTCGATCAACGGCGGCTTCAATGAGGGACATGAGACCTGGCAATGCGTGGATGAAGACTACAAGACCATCAATGTGAAAAAGGACCTGGAAAGTGACAAGTCAATCTATCGCTTCTATCAGAAGGTATTGAAGTTAAAGAAAGAAGACCTCTTCACTTATGGCGAAGTTAAGGAATACGATCATGAGAATAAAAAGATCGTTGCCTACAGCAGGGAATATAAAGGGAAGAAAGCTTTCGTGGTCGGCAACTTCTCAAAAAAGGAAGTCACTTACCGACTTCCGGAACTGGTGAAGAGTGATACGGTCTTAATCAATAATTATGAAGATCTTATCAAAGACGGGCAGACAATCAAACTGAAACCATACCAGGCACTGGTGTTTGAAGGATAAAGAAAAGGGGCTGAGTGAAGCCCCTTTATCTTAGGATTTGATTTCGTAGGTCTCTGCTTCAAAATCGGCATGCAGCGAGACGCTGCCGTGTGCGTTGGTCCAGGTGATGGTCATTTGAGAGCCATCGCAGTCAACCCTGATGTCGGCATCCTCGGTGAAGACCGGACAGGTGTTGCGGAAGCGCAAGAGCTCCAGCTGTTTTTTCACGACGTCCTTTTGAAGAAGGGTTTCGATCTGTTCCAAAGAGAGATTGGAACGGTTGATTTCCTTGTGGCCGCCGACACCGGCTTTTTCCATGGCCTCGTAATCGTTCTTGCCGGCAAAGAGGTCCAGGTACCAGATCTGCGGTTTGCCAGGCATGAACAGCTGAATCGCTCTGGCCATCAGCATCCTTCGATCAGATTCGCCTAAGGCGGAGTAGTAGGTCGCATTGACCTGATAGTAGACATTCTTGGCACCATGCAGGTCCTTGACATAACCGCCTCGGGCAACGACGGTATCGATCATATTCTGGATGTCTTCTTCCGGCAAAAGACCCTTGAGGTCAAGAAGCGGAATGCCGTCATGACAGCCCAGCATATTGACAGTGGAGATCTTGTTTTCAATGATCTCGTCCGCCCAGGCTTTTACGTAGGTACCGTTCTTGCGGATGAAGGCATCGATCAGTAAGCCCGGTAAGAAGAAGTCATAGACCATATAGCCCTTATCGGCTAAGAGTTTATAGATCTTTTCAAAGTAGGATGCGTGGATCTCCGGCAAAAGGGTCAGACCATATTGGGAAGCGATCTCATCGATCCTGGCGAGAAGATCCCAGGTGCCCGGATCATTGAGGAAGTTTCTTTCGCCCGGTTCCTTCGGCGCATAGGCAAAGGCATCCAGACGGACGATCGCCACGCCGTAATCGCTCAGTTTTTTCAGCGTTTCACGATAGTAGTCCCAGACTAGCGGTGACTTGATATTGAGATCCATCTGTCCCAGATAAGATCGATCTCGTCGATCGGCGTTTTCTTTTCCAGTGCCTGATTGACCTTTTCGGCAATCTTTACGGCGGTTCCGTATTGTAAGCCATACTGTCTGATCAAAGCCAGTGGGTCGATCTTATTGTAGATGACTTCCTGATAGAAGGTGTTCCAGTAAGGAACGTCTCTGCCGTCCGGAAAACGGACCATCAGGATCGGCAGGCCTGCCTTGCGGAAAAACATGTTTTTGATGTACTGTTCATCCGGCTGAATGTAGCCGCCTTCGCTCATTTCACCGCAGCCTTGCCAGAACTTGTTCCAGTCGATGAAGAAGTCGCGGTATTTGGACGCTTCACCGTTTTTGATGATGTCCTGGAACTGGTGGGACAAAACGGAGATGTGGTTGAGGATGAAGTCCATCATCAGGTCGATCTTGAGATCATGAAGATCGTCGATATCTTTGGGATCGGCCAGGGTTTCGGAGATCTCGTAGTCGATCAGGGAGAAACCGCGGTCAAGGTCGGTGTTGAAAACACTCGGCAAAATGTAGAAGGATTTGAAGGTGTCTTCAAATTCTTTCCTTTTTAATAAGGAGACGATGTCGGAAAGCTTACCGCCGATGCTGTCGGGATAGGCATTCAACAAGGTTCCCAGACTCATTTTCTTTTCTGCCATATCAGTCCTTTCTGAAGCTCTTTGGGTCTAAGACTTCGCCGGATTTGGCGATAATGATCTTTGCGTAAGGGGCACGATCATCGAGTTCTTCCTGTTCGATTTCCAAGACCATCGTGGTGAAGGCGGAATCGGTCTTGCCGTCTCTGGCCCGCAGTCTTCTGTGTTCCCGGGTCTCTTCCGGTGTGGAATTGAGCAGAATCGGGATGTCGATACCGTTCAAGGCTTTGTTGCCGCCGTGGGTCCATTCGATGACTAGGACGGAGATGTTTGAGAAATCGATGGCATCATACCAGCGTTCCTCTTCGCTTCGGCCCATGCGTTTCAGGTAAATCTTTTCTTCGCCTTTTTTGAAGGCATCGATGATTTCGTTGATCTCGTCGTAGTCCTGTTCCTTCTCGGTGCCAAGGTATCCCTTTAAGGCGCTTCGGCCGGCTTTCTGATAGGAGGCCAGCCATGGGTAGGCTGCAACCTGTTTAGGATCGGGATCGGTCTCGGATTTCCAGAGTTCATCCAATACAGTCTGAACATCTTTGGAATAGAGTTTGTCCTTTAATAAACCACGCAAACCTGCTGCCCGGAAGATCGAGAAGCGTTCGGCATCGTTGTAAAGGGGGATGCGGCGGGGATAGTTATCACCGGACAGAACATAGGCGCCGATGCCGGCACTCTGCAGGTAATAGGTCAGCAAGGAAGCGATCTCGCTTTTGCCGACACCGGATCCGCCGAAGACCGAGACGACGACCTTGTCCTTATTTTCTTTTTTCAGTTCTTTGATCAGCAAAGGGAAGATCGTCGTGGCTTTTTGAATGTGGCCGTCATCGATCTTGATCTTGTCACCGGGCATGTCGCCATGGGGCATGTCAGGGCTGAGCTCAGGTGCTTGCCAATTGTTTAAATCGATTTTCTGAAGATCCATTATGCAACTCCTTTGACATATTTATTGATGCAGAAGACGAGTTCTCTGGCCATGCGGTCATGGGTCTTTTGGGAAGGATGCCCCATGGCACCGTAGCCTTCAAACATGACGTTGATCGGAATGAATTCAAAACTGCAGATCTTCTGATCGCCCGTCTCCTTCTTTATTTCTTCCACGATATCACGAATGTGGTGATAGAGGTAGTAGTCCATCGAACCCAAGGCACAGACGATGTAGGTCTCCGGGCCGTTGAGGGCACGGACCTGCAGGACGAATTCCTTATATTTTTTGGCGAACCATTTCTCCATCGCTTCGATCTCTTCGAAGTGACGATAGAAGCGGATCGGGTTGGAGTCGTTGGTGCCGAGGTTGATGACGACCACATCGTTGTGGTTCTTTTCGAAATCCCACTTTTCCGGTGTCACACCTCTTCTTTGGTCATAGAGTTCATCGGTATAGGCATAGATGTCCTCCATGCCGTGGATCGGGAACATCGGATGTTCGGGAACAACGGCCGGGATGCCGGATTCGCAAACCATGGAAACATCATAGCCCAGGGCTCTGGCGGCCTGCGGACCATAGGCCATAAAGCCGTTTTCTTCACTGGTGTGGAATTCCGGTGAATTGTTGGAAGCCTCACTGCCGAAACCGCAGGTGATGGAGTCACCGATGATCTCCATGCGCGGTTTGTCGCATTCATATTTTTCAAAGTGACCGTCGCTGTCTACTTCCAGGAGGCCGAGTTTTCCTCTGGCGTTTTCGGAGATCTTGACGATCTGAAGTTCAGCTGTTGTTTCGCTTTCTGCCTGCCATAAGAGGATTTCCTGTTCGCCCTCTTTGCATTCATGACGGCAGATCAGCTCGCCGTCGACGACAGCACCGATACATGGATAGTCTCTTGGCGGGGTCGGCATGCCCGGCATGCCGGGGATCTGATCAGATAAGGCCAGGACTTTGACAGACAGCGATTTGCCTGTGACTTTTAAGGTGATGCCGGACATCGTCCAGTTGCAGAAAAGGGCTTCCTTTTCTTCATCGTAGATCGTCCTTCCGTGGACTTTGACTAAGGGTAATAGTTCTTTGATCTTCATCTCAGTTCTCCTTGATATAGTGATACATGTCGCCGGATGGCACATAGGTGACGGGGATCTGGCCTTCGATCAGATCAAAGAGCCATTCCTGCATGTATTTCATACCTAATTCTTCCCAGTTGAAGTGTCCGATCAGGATGGCGGCCTTGTTTTTGCCAAGCTCATAAGCATCGCGGATGTAGGACAGGACCGTCCAGTCGATGGTCTCGCCCGGGATGATGACGTCAACGCCGTTTTCCATGGCTTCGATGACCTTGATGGAGTATTCACCCTTGCTGCCGTCTTTCTTGACGATATCCTGCGGATAGAGGTGGCCGACCAGGGCAGCTTTTTTGACGATGGCATTTTCATCGCCGACGATGCGGGCACCGTTGAGGCCGATGGTATCGATCAGTTTCTGTGCCAGCTGTCGGACGCTGCATTCTTCCAGATCGACGAGGAAGTGGGCATAGAGGCCGGTGTCACGATCGACTTTGGCCTTGTCCAGCCAGCCCATGTATTTTAAGACACCGGTAAAGATGGAATCGGGGTCGTTGGCATGCATATGATCGTGGTCACGCCAGATACAGATCTTGTGCTGCTCCAGCAGCTTGTGTTTTTCAACGTAGATTTCATTGTCGAAATCCTCAAACCAGCCCGGGCCATCCTGCGAGGTGTAGTAGGTCGGTTCATGGACGACGATCAGGTTGGCATTCAATTCGATCGCCTTTCGGATGACGGCGATATTGGGTGTTAAGGCCGTGACAACACCGGTGCATTCCATTTCCGGATCGCCGGACTTGTAGTCATCGCAGCCGCGATAGCCTTCCAAATGAGGATGATAGGCTAAAATCTTTTCGATCACTTCTTTGATCTTCATGGGTTAAACCTCCGCTGTAAAGGCAAAGACCGGATCGTTGTCGGAATTGAACAACGGGTCAACGCAGTAATTGGATTCGCAGAATTCGATGCGGACCGTTTTATCATGGAATGGTCCTTTCAGGATCAGTCGATTGTTTTTGATTTCTGCCGTATAGTCAAGTTCTTTGCCTTGATGAGTTACGAGCAGATATTTCTTGAGATCTCCCTTGCACTCCAGGCCTTTGCCGGTATGAGAGAAGAGGATGGTGATCGTATCGCCTTGTTTATCAAAGGAAAGGGCTCTTGGGGAATCGCCGATGTACTCGTCAAAACCAT
>ONXX01000130.1 GCA_900321955.1 uncultured Bacillota bacterium
CTATGTCGTTCCGTTTTTCCTTGCTGCATTGTTTGGCCATCTCTGGGTCTATAGAGGCGGCAGCTTCTTTAAGACGATCAATGCAGGCCAATATGTGCTTTCCTACGGTATTGCGATCGCTTACCTGTTTATTTCCAAGTCTTTGAATATGACTTTCAAATCACCTTTGGGAATTGTATCGGCGATCGTCTATATCATCGGCATCGGTTTCCATGAGGAGACGATCTTCAGGGGGCTGGTTGCCAATTTCATCGGCAAAAAATATATGAAGGACCTCAAGGGTTTTTATTTCTCGGTTGCGATGACCAGTGTGCTGTTTGGTCTGATCCATCTGGTCAATATGACCCGGGGTGTCCAGCTGCTTTCCGCAGTTGTACAGTCTCTGGTGGCGATCTCGCTTGGCGCCGTATTTACAGCGATCTATTATCGGGGCGGCAATCTCTGGGCATTGATGTTCTTGCACAGTGTCATAGACCTGGGCCCTTTATTCCAGACGCTGTTTACGGTCAATGAGGGCGGTGCCGCCGGCGCGATCAATACGCTTGGCATCATGAATCTTATTCCGATCATTCCAAACGTCATTGCTCTGGTCTGGATCATGCGCAAGTCAAAAGCGCAAGAGGCTCTGGTGCATATGCGCAAGAGGTATGAAACTCTGTAGGATTTGTAAGAAATCTTTTGTTTAAGATAGAACCTTTAATGTCATGAAAGAGGGAAAGTATAAAACCGGTGATACCGTCTATATCGTTTCATCGGGCAAGATTGTAGAAGCCGGCGTTTTAAGGTACGCCGGTGGTTTTTATACGATCCGATTTTCACAAGGCGGCGGCACAAAGCTCAGGGAGAACCGTCTCTTTGCCTCGAAAGAGGAAGCCTTGCATCAGCTGGACAAACCTTTCAAAGAACCGCAGATCAATAAAAAAGAAAGTATAAAAAAAGAAGATGTTTCCAAGGCTTTGGTTCAGACAAAGAGGGAAGCAGTTTCAGATACACAATTAAAACAGATCGTCATCCATGTGGATATGGATGCCTTTTATGCATCGGTGGAGGCAAGAGACAATCCGTCCTTAAAAGACAAGCCCTTGATCATCGGCGCCTTGCCGAACGAAAGAGGGGTGGTCGCCACCTGCAGCTACGAGGCGAGAAAGTACGGCGTCCATTCGGCAATGAACATCAAGGAAGCGTACCGCTTATGTCCTCATGGCATCTTTATGCACGGCAATCATGAAAAATACCGCAGGGTCTCCAACCGGCTGCATATGATCTGGAATGCCTACTGTTCAGCTTCCGAGTATCTGTCACTGGATGAGGCCTATCTTGATGTGACAGATACGGCCATCACGTTTGAAAAGGCCTGTGAGTTTGCCAAGATCATCAAGAAGAGGACCTGGGAGGAAATGGGTCTGACCTGTTCGGTGGGTATTGCCTATTGCAAGGCGGCCGCCAAAATGGCTTCGGAAGAGAAAAAGCCCAACGGCTATTATGCGATTCCGACACCAAAGGATTTTGTCGATCTGGTCATCGATCGGGATGTCAGAGTCCTGTATACAGTCGGTGCCAAGACGGCGGAAAAACTTCATGAAGCAGGCATCTATACGGTGCGCGACATTCAGAACAATGAAGAGAAGGTACAAAAGCTTTTAGGGAAGCAGGGACGCTGGCTCTGTGCCATGGCCCAGGGCCATGATGACAGCAGGGTCACGCCTTACAAACCGGAAGATGCCAAGTCGATCAGCCGGGAAGTCACCTTTCAGGAAAACGTCAATGATTTTGTCTTTTTGAAAGATGCCCTGGTCCTGCTGGCGATCAGCGTGGAAAGACGGGCACAACGCTATGGCTTATATGGAAAAGGCGTCACCTTGAAGATCACCTATGCTGACATGAAAGGGATCACCCGTTCCAAGGTGATCGAGACCAGCAGATCCGCCGTGAAGATCTATAAAGCGGCTGCTTCGCTTTTGGAAAAGGTGCCCCACGAGAAGCTGCGTCTGATCGGTGTGGGCATCCACAATCTGACAAACATTGAAGGAAGCTACCAGCTAACTCTGGAAGAAGTGAATGAAGAGAAGGAAAGCGATCTGAACAGTCTATTAAAAGAAATGGAAGAACGCTACGGACTCAACTTTACCGGCAGTCTTGATAAAGTGTTTCAGGGGGAAACATTATATAAGACCCTGGAATACATGCGTAAACATCGGAAGAAGTGATCCTGATTAGTATTGTTGCCTGAGAAAAAACAAAGAATTAAAATTGAGAATAAGAGGGGGATACTCGCATGGAAAAGAATAATAAGAAGACCGTCGGTTTGCTGGAAAAACTCGGCTTTATGAGTTTTTCAACATCGACCAATATCGTCTTCAATTTCAAAAGTACCTACTACAAGTTTTTCCTGACTTCGATCCTTCTGATCGATCCGATTGCAGCTTCCAACATGGCACTGATCTCGACGATCTGGGATATTGCCAATGACCCGCTGATCGGTGTCTGGGCTAACAACGTCAAATTCAAATCCGGTGAAAAAGTGAGACCTTGGCTTTTGTATATCGCTGTTCCTTATGCCCTGGGTATGGTTTTACTGTTCACTGATTTCGGCGTGAGTGAGAGATGGGACATCATCCTCGGCCTGACGGTATTCTTCTTCTATGAGATCGCCAATACCTTCAGAGGCATCCCGTATAACGGCATGGGCGCACTTGCTTCGGCGAATGATGATGATCGCAAATCGATCAACGCCTTCCGTTCCCTGGGTGCCTGCCTGGGTTCAGGTATCGGTGCGGTCGCTGTGCCGATGATCGTCAAGGCCTTTGGCGGTTTAAAGGATCATAAGGTCATCAATTCTTCCGATTCCCCGGCCATCTTCAAGTCCGCTCTGTTCATGGGCGTACTGATCGTTGCCGGTTGTCTGATCCACTACTTTACGACCAAGGAAAGAGTCAGACAGGTTTCGGACAATGAAGAAAAGATCGGCATCATTGAGACTTACCGCATGCTCTTTAGATGCAAGTCCTGGGTCCGCAATATGTTCTATGTCATGTGCTATGGTGTGTCGACCTGTCTTCTGACTTCTTCGATCACCTATTACTGTGCCTATGTTTTGAATAACAGTTCACTTTCTACGCCGATCATGGCGGCGTATCTGGTGGCTTCGATCGTTTTCTCGATCATCACTCCGCGTATCGATTCCCTGCTGGGCCGTAAAAAGACGATGGGTCTGGCCGCTTTGTTACAGGTAATCGGCAAGATTCCGTTTATTCTGGCTCCTGCCAGCATTATCAACGCCTTCATCAATGCGGTGTTTACCGGCATGGGTCTGACGATGACCTTTGTCCTGTTCAATACCAACCGCAATTCCATTTCGGATATCGTTGAAGTACAGAACGGCCGCCGTCTGGATTCGATGGTTGCGACCGGAGATACGCTGGTTTCCAAGATCGCGGAAGCAGCCGTTGATAAGCTGTTCCTGGTTGCTTTGGCAGCTGCCGGCTTCTCGGCAAAACTGGCAGATGAGGGTCTGCTTCAGAATGCAGCGACCCAGAATACGATCAATGCTCTCTTGGGCTGGATCCCGGCACTAGTCGGCTTGCTGATGTTTGTGGTCTGTATCGGTATCGATACCGATAAGGAACTCAAGGAAGCGATCGCCGAGAAGGGAGCTATCCGCTGAATGAACCCGCATGTTTATCTTCAGGATGAAAAACAGATAGAAGCAGTTGAATCGATTAAAAGAGTTGATGAAGAAGGCTATCTCTATGAGATGGAAGCTGCCTATGATTATTACGATCTGCCGGAAG
>ONXX01000095.1 GCA_900321955.1 uncultured Bacillota bacterium
AGCCCTTTCTCTTCGAAGGAGAAAACGGACTCAACAGTTTGCTTTTATGCAACGCCATCTACCTGTCTTCGTTTCTGAAACAAACCATTCAATTTCCTTTTGATGAAGCACTTTACTATGAACTTCTCAAGGAGAAAATTGTTTCTTCCGGATGATGCATCAGATATTCAAAACAGGCATTCTAAAACCGCATCGTAATGCGGTTTTGTCTATTTCTATTTCTTTTTGTATAAAGAACGTTTGATATTGTTTAAGGCATCCGGGATCGATAATGGCTTCTCAGAATCTTTTTTGGCCTGGATGTATTTGAGATCCTTCTCTCTGACCAGCGAATAGAGAGCCTTGTAAGCCAGGTCGGCTTCAAAGGTATCACGCATGATCTGCCTTCCGTCTTTCAGTTTGACCTCCACGACATCGTGGCCGCCGCTATGATCGACGTTCCAGCTTTCGATCTCATCAAACGGAATAAAGATCGCACTCTTTGCTTCTCTGTCGCCATAGTACATGATTCCCTGATCAAAGATATCCATGACCTTGAAATCCTTCACCAGCTTCAGGACCGCCAGAGCCATCAGGATAAAGAAGGCTCCTAATAAACGTACATACATATTATTGGGTATCATCAGCAAGATACCAAGGATAATACAGATGATCGGTGCCTTTTTCGGTTTGAAGCAGACCGCTTTCACAAAACTGCCCTGTCCTTTTACTTCTTCGATCGGCAGATAATCGAATTTGTCTTTATAGTTCATAAAATTATTATACTGCAATACAAAAAGACGGGCATCCTAAGATGTCCGTCCTTTGACTACTGAATTTCTTCCGGCATCACCGGCAGGACTTCCGGTCCCTCCTCATGGGTATAGAAATCCCATTCAAAGACCTTGTTTCCCTTCTCATAGATGTACTGGCCGATCGCACCGCTTATAGAGACATAGAACTCATGATTCTTATTCTCGGGATACTTGTCCTGTTTCAGGGCAAATTTCGCCACGTTCCTGGCATTGACGTCAAACTGATCCGGCAGATCTTTAAAACTCCATTCGCCCTGGCCGTTTCGTTCAATGGCGATCGCCGCAGCTTCTTCCATTGTTTTTGTTTTGGTCAATCCTTTCTTTTCAACATTCAGATCTCTTTTTAATGCCGGCATCTTCTTACCGCAGTGATCGCAAAACAGAGCTCCATCTAAAAGCTTTCTTCCGCAGTCTGGACAAAACTTGCTCATTCGTACCCCCTTTCTTGCTTCAAAATTGCTTTTTATACAACAAAAAGCAGTCTCATCCAAAATATATTAGTGAAAAATATGATAATTCAATTATATAAGAAAAATGTAAGCACTTGCAAGAACTTTGCAATCTTTTGCACAAATCATGAAAAAGACCGCGGCTGCGGTCCTCATTTCAAGAGTATAGCGATCATCCAGATATAACAGATGGTCTTTGGAATCATCAGCATCCCCAACATCGGTTTCTTCTTTGTCCCGATGACCGCCGCCATGTAACAAAGAAAACTGAGGAAGACCAGAACAGCCAAACCCGGAGCGTGGCAATAAGCGATCAGGTAGATGATCTTAATGACACCGATGACCACAAAAGGAATGTTGCGGATGATGCCCCAGGTCGGATCACCGCCGGTAAACCACTTGTTCTGTTTGAACAGACAAAAGGCAATACGTAAGACAGTTAATACGATCAATGAAGTATAGATCATCGAAGGCATCTGAATCTGTGCCCTTTCTTCCATGACCTTAAACAACAAAACATAAAACAGAGTCATGGTGATAGAAGAGATCAGATTGCCTAAACCCAGCCAGAAGGAACGTTTTGCGTTTTCTTCCTTATCTTCCGTCTCGCCTTTGATGTTGATGATGATGCGCGGTATCAGATGGAAGGCATCGCCGCCGCCAAGCAGCATGCACATCAGCATGCACAAGCGGCTGTATTGATCACCCCTGGCACCAAAGATGCAGGCAGCAACGAACACAAAACACAGATAGCCGATACAAAAGACGCTCTCGCCGATCCGCATCCCCATCGGTTTTTGTTTCATAAGTAAACCCTCGCTTTTACAACAATCCTATTATATAGCAGCAACGAAAAAAGCCGCCGCAGCGGCTTGAGATTATTTTTTTAGAGACCGTTCTTTGACAGTAACTCGAGGAAGTTCTCTGTCTCGTTCATGGTCGTCAGTCTGGAGTTCAGAACACCGCCTCTGAGTTCAGCGATCTTTCTGTAGCACTTCGCATCCTCTTCGGTGACGGCGATGGACTTCGTGACCATCTTGTAGGTTGTACCCTGGATCGGAGCAGCGTTACCAACGTTGACTTCCTGGACTTCCAGACCGGATTCAAGAATAGCTAATGCATCACTTGGGAACTTGCAGATGACAAACATTGTCTCTTCCGGATGCTCTTGCGCATACTTGATTGTTTCGGCGATGGTGAATACGTAAACCGTATTGCCTCTGGCAGCCATCGGTAAAGCCATTTTCTGGATAGGGTCAGCAGCTACTTTATCATTGCAGACGATGATCTTGTCCGCACCAATTGAATTCATCCACGTGACAGCAACCTGGCCATGAATAAGTCTATTGTCGATTCTTAAGTGTTTGATCATAAAATGATACCTCCACTAATCATTATAACACCCTGCAGTAAAGCGTTTACATTATTTACTAAAGAAAAACGCAGATCTCTGAAAGACCTGCGTTTTGTTCAGATTACCAGCCCTATGAATTAAGCCATCCAGCCGAGTGCACCCAGTAAGAATGCAACAACGAAGAGGACGAGGATAACTGACAGAGGAGACATCTTTCTGACCTTGATCAGATAGTAGCATCCGAATGTCAGGCCAAGAGGTACGAGGTAAGGGAAGATTGCATCCAAAACCTGCTGTAAAGTCTTTGCTTCAACAGTAGCACCGTCGATTGTTAAGTCTTTACCTAACTTGACAGGCAGTGTAGCACCGATCATTGAAGGAACGAATCCACCCATGACGGTAACACCTAAGATGTTAGCACCGATCTGGAGCTTGTCGATCATACCAGCACCGGCGACATCGTTGATAACGTTAGCACCCTGTTTGTAACCATAGTTGAACAGAGGCCATCTGAGGATGAACAGAGCTAAAACCGGTAAAGTAGAAGCTAAGATAGCGCCAACAGCGTTGCCTTCGCTTGCTAAACCAGCAGCGATGATGTTGAACGGAGGAGTAACTAAGACTGCCTGGATTGTATCACCGATACCAGCTAAAGGACCCATCAGGGCAACCTTCAGGCTGTCATGAACTTCCGGCTGTCCGCCTTCTTCAAGAGCGACACCAGCGCCAGCGATCAATGCAGAAGCACCCGGGTGAGTGTTGTAGAACTGCATATGTCTTTCAAGCTGTCTGCACTGTTCTTCATTTCCATCGTATAATTCTTTGATAATTGGAACCATAGCGTATGCATAACCTGCGGCCTGCATCTTTTCATAGTTCCAGCACCACTGTAATGCCCAGTTGTGTCTTGAGCATGCTTTCTTTAAAGCAGCCTGTGTTAACTTTTTAGACATTATTCAACACCTCCCTTTACAAAGAAGCTAGCAGCAGCCAGACCGACTAAAGCCAGAGCGACTGTTCCCATACCGGCGTAAGCAAACAGAACAAAGCCGATAACGAAGAATGGCCAGTACTTCTTGAGATCCATGTAGGATAACAGAAGGGCAAAACCGACAGCCGGTAAGACCTTACCAACAACTCTTAAGCCGTTAGCGATCCACTCAATGCTGGTAGCGAAGTTCGTTAATGCAACGACATTGTCGATTAAGACCATGCCTAATAAGACAGGAAGCATTCTTGATAAAGCCCAAGGGAGAACACCTAATAAGGTAACTCTTTCGAACTTAGGAATGTTGTTTTCAGCTAAAGCTTTTTCACCTAAATGCTGGAAGACAGTCGTAGAAGCACGGCCTAAGATATCCATTTCAGACATCAGAAGGGCGATACCCTGAGCGACGACGATACCGGCATCAACGTTACCAGCTTTTGCACCGACAACTGTACCAAAGATGGAACCAGTAATGAAGTCAGGAATCGTAGCACCACCATAAGTGTAGAAGCCTAAGCTGTTGATCAGCATGACGGAACCGACCTGCAGACCCATTGCAACATTACCTGTGCAAAGACCAGCTAAGAGACCAGTAATGATAGGGGTACGAATACCTAAACCGGATAAATCCAGGACCATAGCCACACCTGACCAGAGACCCAGGATTATACCTAACATTAAATTGCTCATATAAGTTATGAACCTCCTTACTCTTTCATTGTAAGTCTATATGAAAGGGATTTCAACTTTTTTCACACAATCATCACACAATTCACATTATCTGTTCCAAATGTTAAAATCGTGGTAAGAGGTAATAAAAAATGCAGTTGAAATTATATAAAAGATCGACCTTTCTCCTGTCCCTGATCGTTCTCATCGAAGTGGGATCTATCGTCTATATGCTGACCCATCCGGAGATCTTCAAAGGACGTGTCTTAGCCATCATCTTCGGCTTTGTCGCCCTGATGTTTGTCCTCACCGCCGTCTATACGGCCATCGACCTCAATATGGACAAGAACCTGATCCGCAAACGAGTTTCAAACGGCGATGTCGCCCTGGCCAAAATCAAGGACGGCACCTTTGTCCGCTTTGCCAGAGATGCCCGCTTCAAGAATCACGTCTTCTGGAAGCTCAATGTCGATGTCTACGACAATGATATGAACAAGCACGAGACCACCATCATTGAAAAGTTCTCGCCGCACCAGACCTCCATTCCGAAAGGCTATGTCTATGTCACCTATGTCGAAGGACAAGAGGAAGACTGTCTCATCATCCCGAATGTCATCATCTCTTCCATTCCGGAATACAAGCCGCTTGTTGATGACTATGAAAAAGCGCTCAAGCCAAAATATCTCAACGCCTATATCAACGACGGCCTGATCTTGGAAAGCTACAGCGATTCACTAGCCAAAAAGTAGAAGAAAAACGGATCACAAAGATCCGTTTTTAAAATCTCTGCATTTGATCCAAGACTTCATACAAAGCCAGGGAACGCTCACTTACAATTCTCGTTGTATCGCCAAAGCCCAGCAATGTCTTGGAATCTTTATTGATCGGCCAATCGATGAGACCCTCATGATTGGGATTGCCCGTCCTTACAAAGGCCAAGAGCGACCCAGCCATCTCATCGGACAGTTCCCGGTCTCTTTCATCAAAGACCGAGCCTTCGGGAACATTGTGATAGAGGTAGATCTCTTCGCC
>ONXX01000131.1 GCA_900321955.1 uncultured Bacillota bacterium
GGGGCGTTTGTCACTCAGGAAGAAACATTACGGAATACAGCCGGGAGATGTGCTGGTATACAGAGGAAAGATCGCTCTGGCCAAAGGTGTACATTGCAACGGTACAAGAGCGGTTCTGGAGAATAACAAATCAGTAAAAATTGCTGACTTGCATATCAAGAAGAAGAAAGGAGGATGGCAATTCCTCCCCGCCCTATAGAGGATGGGGTCTCCTTGCCTATTGATGATGAATAAAATGCTTATAAATTCGATTGCAGTTATGCTTTCTCCGACAGGAGATCTGGTAAACAAACTCTGGCAGACAGTGTATGGAGTCATTAAAGATATCGGAACACCGTTGGCGACAGCTACCTTGGTCTGTTCCTCGTTCTATTTCTTCATTGTCGGCAAAGACAAAAACTCTCTGGACAAAGCAAAAGGGCTGATGATCGGATCAATAGTAGGCTTGCTTATCATCTACCTGGCACCAACCATCATCAGCGCTGTAGTTGATGCAATCAACTCGTTGAACTGATCTGAAACCGTCAATATTCTCGTCACTTACGTAAGCTGTAGTGACACACGATAACTGCAGAGATCCGTGAGGGTCTCTTTATTTTTTAGGAGGGAGTTATGGCAGCACTTATCGCGGCAGCAATCTATGCGCTTTTGCCGACAGTCATTTCGCTTTTGACGATGTCGGCAGTTACAGCCATGAAGGCGATCATAGAAAAGCGCTTATTTATCATCAACGGAAACGTCATCAACATCCTTGAGGATTATTTCGGATCCGGATCTTATCTGGGAAGAGCGGGAATTGACGTGGGAGGAATCATTTACGGAGTCGGTTTCTCGATCATCATCGTCTCAGTGCTTCTTTCCGTCATATCTTCATTTATCAAAGGCATGCAGGGAGAGGCCAGTGAAAATCCGTTCAATATTCTTATAAGGGCAATAGCGACTGTCTTTCTTGAGATCATGATCTTCGGAGTACCGGGAAACAGGTGGTTTGGTACGGGTCTGTTAAGTCAGTTTGGTAACATGATGTCGACAGTTATCGGTTACATCACGCCGCAGGCCGACAAGCTGATGAGCTCCGTAAAAGCATTCAACATCAACATCGCCACACCTGCCGATCAGATCGTCATCGTTGTAATGTCGTTTGCGCTTTTCAAATCAACGATCAGTGCAGGCATCGTGTTTGTGGAACGCTGGCTGACCTTTGCCATGACGCTTCTTCTTGGACCTGTGTTCGTCGGCATGAATGCATCAAGACAGACCGCGGATACGTTCAAAAACTGGATCATGTCAGTTTTATCCCAGGCTCTTACGATCGTTATCAGCTTTGCGATTCTGATCTTCTATGTCTTTTCAATGGGGGATCTGAGCGGCTTCCAGTTCTTTACCCTTGGCGATGTGCTGTTTAAATATGCCTTCACACTGGCTCTTTTGTCTCTTTACAAGAATTCCGAAAAGCTCATGAACGCAGTCGGGATCAGAACTGTCGCTAATTCCGACACTTTAAGGGATTACGGCAAAGGTCTGATGGCCATGGGCAGGCTGTGGAGAGAAACCGGCGGTATGTTGACTATGAGCCTTGGAAGAGAATACGGTCGCAAGGCTGGCCAGGAGATGACCCACAACTTCTCGATGGCCATGCAGAGAAAATACGGCGAAAACAGCAGAATAGGGCAGATGTCAAAATCGATGGATCTTAAAAGATCACCGGACGTGGCTGACAGCGGCCATTCGGCAAGGATCAAAGACGGCAAGTATACAACTGATGGCATCCCTGGAAGAAGCATAACAAACCAGAACGGTGTAGGCAAAAACGAACAGAGCAGGATCGCCCAATCGGCAATCAGTGTCAATAAGGCAATGGACAGCGGCGTAGGTACACCTGTGAAGATGTCTGATGTATCGCGAGCAAATGGTTTAGGTGAACTATCCCGCCTGAAGACTGGTTCGATGGGCTACATTGGTTCTGCCGAAAAACCGGTCTTGAACGATAAAGGCGAAATCGTATCTGCTCCGATCAACGGTCAGATCTTCAGAGGAACATGGACAAACCAGGGCAAGGAGAGCAACCCTTCAACCTATGCCATCTTCCCTGATCAGACGCCGCTTAATGTCGGCACACCTGTATCGATCGGCAAGAACAGCGTCGGTGATGATATCACTTACCGCGTCGGCAGAAACGATCCGATCTCCCTCCAGAACGGTCAGGCTTATATGTATGAACTTGAACCGGATCAGCTGATGAGCAGAGCTGCCTTTGAAGCAAACAAGGAAATCAGCGAAAAATACGGCAATTCCTATTCCACTTACCTTGAAGTCAACAGATCCGGCGAAGAAACCTACAACGTCAGAATGCAGGCGGACGGTTTCGATTATGTCTGGAAATATACGGCAAGCGAAAAAGTAAGCAACAAAATGTTCCATCAGGAAAATTACAAGGAAACGCAGAAAAGAACTTACAGCAGACTTGAAGAACTCTTCAAAGACGAAGAGGAAGTCAGAGGCGCGATCGAAGAGGAAAGAAGCAACATATATGGTCAGCCAGAGGACGAAGACGATGATTATGATCAGGACATGGATGCCCTGATGGACGAGGAAAGTGACGAGGAAGATGCCTGATCTCTATGACAACCAGGATTCCCTGGACCAGCTGGAAGACGGCTCGAATCTAACCGATCAGGCGTCATCTGTCGGATCTTCGTTTGTCACCGGCAAACAAAGAGAAAAGGCTGCGCAGCTGGCAAGACAATGGATCCATCAGTTTATTGATGCAGCAATAGAAGGCGGGATAAAAGGAGTCATTTCAACATTTGCGGCTCCTGTAGCGATCTTTGCGATTCTGGTTACGGCCGTTCCGCTATGTCTTGTTTCGGTCAAATATCTGCTTAATATGAGCGCCGATCCTGTCACGGATGCGGTCAGGGACGCCGTACACGAGGCATATGATGATGTTAAAAAAGACTCGGTCATAATGAACAACCTCAATATGAGCTATGGCTGCGAGTTCACTGTGCAGGATGCGCATTACAATGAAGACGGCTCGATCGACTTCGTTACCGAAGGCTGCGAGATCCATGTCGGATTTGAGCCGGATATTGAACTGATTGCCAGAATCATATCGGCTTATACGACAGCAACCAACGGAACAATTGCTCAGTTTACCGAGAGTCCCGCCTTCTTTGACGAAAACATCATCATTGATGAAAGTAACGGCGAAGTTGTCGGATACAATTCTGAGAACCTGCCGGATATTTATGATGCGGGAAACTACGTGATATTTGACGGATACGATGCCAACGGCCTTCCCAAATACAAAGTCGCAGCACCGGCGCAGAAACAGATCGATGAGTTCTTCGACAGCGAATATACCAATGCTGCATCTGGTGATTTTGCGGATGTGATACATTCCTATGCAGGTACCTTCTTCGAAATAGAGACCGGCATGGATGCGTGGGAAAACAATACGATCCACTCTCATACATTTACCTATTTCGATGATGTCTGCTACAAAATCAAACAGGATGGCGTCTATACGGGAAGTGCATCGAGTACACAGGATGAAGATGTTCACATACGTATGGGCAACACAAGGATGTGCGAAGTGGATCCGTCACATTACCGTATGGAAACAGAAGAAAGAAAAGTTCAGGGATATCTGGGATCGGTCAGTATTCCAATCTACTTTGATCTGACAGGATACAAGGCGGAGGAACTGGAAAAGATCGTGGATCGGCTTTCCTCTTCAAACAAGCGCTGTGTCTTTGAATGGGTCGGTGGGCAACTGATCGGC
>ONXX01000018.1 GCA_900321955.1 uncultured Bacillota bacterium
ATCTGGAAAAGGGAACCGTTACGATCAATGATACGGATACCCTGCAGCTGGCGTTCCATACGATTTTCAACGCCTACAATGTGCTGGCGGCTTATACGATCGGTTCTCTTTTGGGCATCGACAGCAAGCAGATCGTTTCCACGTTGAATGATTACCTGATCAAAAACGGCCGTATCAAGCGTTTCCTGATCGGAGACAAGGAAGGCACACTGCTGATCTCCAAACACGAGAATACGATCTCCTATAACAGGAATCTGGAATTTGTTACCGGAAAAGGCGAAGATGTGACACTCTTGTTGATCATCGACGACATCAGCCGCAAGTATTTTACTTCCGATACCTCCTGGCTTTGGGATATCAGTTTTGAACTGTTGCAAAGAGAAAACGTGAAGAAGATCGTCGTCGCCGGAAAGTACATTTCGGATGTGGCGACCCGTCTGGAATATGCCGGTGTCGATATGGATAAGGTTGTTTCCTTTAAGGCAACTGCTGATGCCGTGGCCTACCTCAAGGATAACAGTGAAGGACTCTTGTACTGTCTGACCTGTTTCTCAGATGAAGGAAAGCTTTTGAAGGAGGTCGTGACATTATGAGGATATTGCATCTGTATCCCGAACTGATGAATTTATACGGCGAGTATGGAAACGTACTGGTTTTGAAAAAGCACCTGGAAGACCAGGGCCTTGAAGTGACGATCGACCGCAAGGATGTCGAAGAAAGCATCGACTTTGACCGCTACGATATGATCTACATGGGCTCAGGCACGGAAAAGAATCAACTGATCGCCTTGAAAGATCTTCTAAAGTATAAATACTATTTCAAAAAGGCTGTCGATGATGGGAAGGTCATCCTTTTCACCGGCAATGCCATGGAACTCTTAGGAAAAAACATTGATGACCAGCCGGGTCTGGACATCGTCGATTTTACTGTGGAGATCACTGACAAACGTTACACTGGCGATGTCATCGTCAATAACGAGAAGACTTCGGAAGTCGTCGGCTTTATCAATAAGTCGAGCCTGATCAAGGGCGGTGAAAAAGAAAAACTGTTTACCTACGAATTCAAGCACAGCACCCTGGTGGATAACGATTATGAAGGCTATCGCATCAAGAACCTTTTCGGTACCCACATCATCGGTCCGGTCTTGGTAAAGAATCCGGGCTTCATGGAAGTCATCGTCCGGCTTTTAGTGAAAGAGGGCTATCAGAAGATCACCTATCCTTTGGAAGAAGACGCCTATAAGACGACTTTGGAAGAACTGAGAAAGAGAAAATAAAATGGGAAGAGCTTTTCAATTTGTTTGGGAAGTTGTTCTGATCGAGTATATACAGGCATTTATTCTGAAATGGCCGGTCCTGGTCGACTTTTTTCGTGCTGTCACTCTGCTTGGCGAAGAGGTTGTTGCCGTATTGATCCTTGGCACAATCTATTGGGGCTATGACAAGAAGTGGGGTTCCTATTCGATCCTCTATCTTCTCTTTGGCCAGCTCAGCAACAATATGATCAAGAATATTTTTCAACGGCTCCGACCGTATTTTGTCAATGAATCGATTCAATGTCTGAAACCACCGGCAAAGACAGGCGATCTCTACGATACGATCGTCCAGGGATTCTCTTTTCCAAGCGGTCATACCACCTGCATCACCTCCATCATGACCTGTTTCTGGCTGAAACTAAAAGATCGGAAGGTCTTCTTTTATCTGCTTCCGATCGTCCTCTTGGTGGGCACATCCCGCTTTGCCTTGGGCGTGCATTATCCGACCGATGTTCTGATGGGTCTGGTCCTTGGCTTCTTCGGGATTCTTCTGATCGACCTTGGCTATCGCAAGATGAGAAAGGAACATCTGTATCTGGCCTTGTTGATTCTGTCTCTGGCCGGGATGAGCTTCTGTCGAAGCGAGGATTATTTTGCGGTGGCTGGGATCCTCATCGGCTTTATGGCTGGCGATCTGATAGAAGAACGCTACATTCATTTTGAAAACACCAGACGCATTCCGGTGATCATTGCCCGGGTTCTTCTGGGCGGTATCCTGACCTTGGCGATCGTGGAACTGCTGAAGCTGCCGGTACAGAATCTCGCAGATGGCTCGATGGCTGCACTGCTTTACCGCAGTTTCCGTTACGCTTTTGCTTCGGCCATTGCCTTTGGATTCTATCCTTATCTGTTCAAATATAAATTTCTGAAATAAAAAAGAGAGGATCTCTCTTTAACGGTTGCAGGTAATCGGATGAGGAATGTAAAGCTCATCGATGTAGTCAATATCTTGTGGACTCAATCTGACTTCAAATGAAGAAACGGCGTCCTCAAGATATTTTTCTTTTGTGATGCCAACGATCGGCGAAGCGACCCCTTTGGCATATTGCCAGGCTAGGACAATGGCAGCCATTGAGGTGTTGTACTTCTCTGACAGTTCACAGATGCGCTGGGCGATCTTTCTGTCGTAGTATTCATAGGAATCATAGCGGGTTCCTTCTTTTGCGTCTTTCTTAAAACGGTCGCTGTCACTTTCCCAGCTTTTTCTGGAAAGTCTGCCGGCGGCATAGGGGGCAAAGGATGTCCTGGATACGCCAAACTGTTCGGCGATCGGGATCAGATCTCTTTCGTCTTCCCGATAGATCGGATTGTAATGGTTCTGCAAGGTGACAAAAGGCTGATAGCCATAAGAAGCGGCGGTATAGCAGTATTTGGCAAACTGGTAGGCATACATCGCACTGGCGCCGTAATAGCGGATGCGGCCGGCTTTGACTTCTTCATCCAAGGCGGCCAGAGTCTCTTCGATCGGTGTATCGTAGTCGAATCTGTGAAGGATCAGGATGTCGATGTAGTCGGTGTCCAGACGCTTCAGGGAACCCTGCACCTCCCGGTGTATGGCTTTGGCTGAAAGTTTGCCTTCATTGAAATAACATTTCGTCGTGATGACGATGTCTTCCCGTCTGTAATCCTTGATCGCCTTTCCTAAGAAGATCTCGGATGTGCCGTTGGAGTAATTGTTCGAAGTATCAAAAAAATTGATGCCGCAGTCAAAGGCTTTGTCGATGATCTTTTTTGATGATTCATAGTCCAGTGTCCACTGGTATTGGCCCTGATCCGCTTCGCCGAAAGACATGCAGCCAAGGCAGAGGCGGGAAACCTTGAGGTCGCTGTTGCCGAGTTTGATGTATTCCATAAAACTATTATATCGGATTATCTATGTTAAAATGAGAGTATGCAACTGGTATATGACAATAATGAAAGACTAAGCAGAAACAAGACGCAGGTCTTCGATGAAGAAGGGAAGCTGCGCTTCTGGAGCATCTATGATTTTTCTTTCAAATACCGCACCAGAATTTACGATGATAAAGATCACGAGATCGCCTATGTGGAAAAAGATGTCGCCTTGAAGGAAGATGTCGTCTGTTTTTATGATCCTTTGGGAAAAAAGACGGGTCTTCTGAAAAAAGAAGAGGGGCAGTATATTCTGGAACCGGATGGCTTGATTTACAAAGGGGATCCGCTAAAGGGAGAGATTGAAGGTTTCTTGCGGATCAGTGAAGGAAAGATCGAAATCGAAAAGGATGCCGATATTTTAAAGGCCACAGAAGTTCTTTTTGCGCTGATTGAAATAGAAAGATAGGGAAACGTTATGAAAAAGAATGAATTCAGATTCCGCTCCAGTGGTGGAACGGTCGATATCAGGGCGATGGAATATGTGCCGGAAGGAAAGATCATTGCCGTCCTGCAGATCGCACACGGCATGGTGGAATTTATCGACCGCTACGAGAATTTTGCCGCTTTTCTGGCTTCCAAGGGCATCCTGGTCGTCGGCAATGACCACATCGGTCATGGCGGCTCGGTGAAGAGTGAGGAAGACTGGGGCTATTTCGGCGAAAACGGCAATCGGATATTATTGGATGACATGCATGAGCTCACCAGACTGACCAAGGAAAAGTATCCGAATCTTCCGTATTTCCTGCTGGGTCATTCCATGGGTTCCTTCTATGCCAGACAATATCTTGGCGAATTCGGCAATGAACTGGACGGGGCGATCATCATGGGTACCGGTCTAGAACCGCTGTTTGTGGTCAAGGGTGGCATGTTTTTATGTAAACTGATCGCTTTGTTCAAAGGCTGGCGTTATCGCAGTAACTTTGTCAATCAGGTGGCCTTTGGTTCCTATGGCAAGAAATTTGAACCGCTCAGGACCAGGGCAAACTGGTTGAGCAAGGATGAGGCATTGGTCGACTGGTATATCAACGAACCGCGCTGCAGCTTCTTATTTACACTCAATGCCTACTATTCGATGTTTGAGGGAATTGCCCGCCTGCATGATAAAAAGCTTTTGGAGAAGGTACCGAAAGATCTGCCGATCTTCTTTGTTTCCGGCGAAGATGATCCGGTCGGAAGCTTTGGCAAGGAAGTCGTTTATTCGGTTGAGACTTTAAAGGAAGTCGGTGTCAAAAACATCGATCTGAAGCTCTATCCCAATGACCGCCACGAGATCCTCAATGAGACGGATAAGGAAACCGTCTATGCCGATCTCTATGAGTGGTTGATGAAACATATCAGACAATAAGAGGATGAATTCCTCTTTTTTAGTGAAAAAAACGGCAGTCGATGGACTGTCGTTATTCGGATACGTGTTCGATACCCTGCAGGATGATGTTGTAGACATGATCATCATCCAGGGAATAGTAGATGGTCTTGCCGTTGCGGCGGTTTTTGACCAGCTTGGAGTTTTTGAGGAAACGAAGCTGATGGGAGATGGCGGACTGGTTCATCTGCAAGAGTTCGCTGATCTCGGTCACGCTTCTTTCCTTTTCAAAGAGACAATAGAGGATGCGGATCCTGGTGGAATCCGAGAAATTCTTGAATAACTCCGCTACATCGTAGAGAGTGTTTTCATTTACTTTATCGATCACAGGTCTTTTACCCCCAATGCCCGGATGGCATTTATGACAGCAATGACCATGACACCGACATCGGCGAAGATCGCCATCCACATCTGTGCCAGGCCAAAGGCACTCAGGATCAGCGTGATGACTTTGACCGCGATGGCAAAGACGATGTTTTCATAGACGATGGCCATACATTTTCTGGCGATCTTTATCGCTTTGGCGATCTTGGCCGGATCATCATCCATCAGTACGATATCAGCTGCTTCGATTGCGGCATCGGAACCAAGAGAACCCATGGCAATGCCGACATCGGCAATCGTGATGACCGGGGCATCGTTGATGCCGTCACCGACGAAGACCAGTGTTTCGTTTTCCTGTTTTTCTTCTTTCAGCTTGCTGACGATATCGACCTTATCCTGCGGTAAGAGTTCCGAGTGGACTTCGTCAATATTCAATGTCTTAGCAACGCTTTTGGCGATCTTTTCATCATCGCCTGTCAACATGATCGTCTTGCGAACACCGTTTCTCTTGAGATCGGCGATCGCTTCTTTGGCGTTTTTCTTGATCTTGTCACCAATGTGGATGTGTCCCTTATAGGAACCATCGACAGCGATGTGAACGATCGTGCCGCCATCGTGACATTCTTCGACCTTGATATCGTGATCTTCCATCAGCTTATCGTTGCCAACCAGGACATGTTTGTCATCGATCAAGGCTTCAATGCCCTTGCCGGCAATCTCTTTGATGGAACCGATGCGTTTGCGGTCGATCTCTTTCTTATATTCCTTGACGATCGATTTGCCGATCGGATGATTGGATAAGGCCTCCGCGTAGGCGGCGCATTCCAGAAGTTCTTCCTTGGTGAAGCCGCTGTTGTGAATGGTGGTGACTTCAAAGACACCGAGGGTGACCGTACCGGTCTTGTCGAAGGCGACGATGCGGGTCTTGGACAGGGCTTCCAGATAGTTGGATCCCTTGATCAGTACACCCGCCTTACTGGCACCGCCGATCCCGGCAAAGAAAGAAAGCGGGATGGAAATGACCAGCGCGCAAGGGCAGGAGATGACCAGGAAAGTTAAAGCACGGAAGATCCAGGTCGAGAATTGCCACTGTCCGCCGAACAGTCTGATAAAGATCGGCGGCAGAAAGGCCAGAGCCAATGCGCTGTAGCAGACGGCCGGCGTATAGTATCTGGCAAATTTGGTGATGAAGTCTTCCGATCTGGACTTGTTGCTGGTGGCATTTTCGATCAAATCGAGGACTTTGGCGACCGTGGAATCTTCGTAGAGTTTGCTGGTCTTCACTTTGATCGGTGAAGTCATATTGATACAGCCGCTGATGATCGGGTCACCGACCGAGACTTCTCTCGGTTTGGATTCGCCGGTCAAGGCTGAAGTATTGAGTGTCGTGCTTCCTTCGATCACTTCGCCATCAAGCGGAATCTTTTCGCCGACTTTGACGACGATCGTGCTTCCGATTTCAACTTCTTCCGGATCGACTTCTTCAATACCATTCTCTGTTTCCAGATTGGCGTATTCCGGCCGGATGTCCATCAAAGCGGCAATGTTTTTCCTGGACTTGCCGACGGCATAGGACTGGAACCATTCGCCGATCTGGTAGAACAGCATGACTTCGACGCCTTCGTGATACTCTTGCAAGGCGATGGCACCGATGGTGGCGATCGCCATGAGGAAATTCTCATCAAAGTGTTCTCTGTTTTTGATGCTTAAGAGCGCTTTGCGAAGAATATCGTACCCTACGATCAGATAGGGAATCATGTATAAGGCAAACCTGAGATAGGGGTTCTGCGGATTGACGAAATGAAGCAGGATCAGAAGAGCGAGCGATACCAGAATACGGATCAGATTATTCTTCTGTTTCTTGGTCATAGATAGATCTCGCAGTCGTCTTCTACTTTCTTGCAGTTTTTGGCAACTTCCTTCATGACTTCTTTTTCGTTGACGCCGTCTTCAAATTCGACGTTCATCTTCAAAGTCATGAAATTGACAACGGCATTTTTGACGCCGTTGGTGTTTTTGGCTGCTTCTTCCATTTTGGCAGCGCAGTTGGCGCAGTCAACTTCGATCTTGTAGGTTTTTTTCATATGTATATCCTCCATATTGAACATATGAACATCTGTTCATATGTATTGTATCGCTGTCCTGAGGATTCTGCAATACATAAAATGATTTTTTCGAAAGAAATATGATCAAAAGGAAAGTTTTCGTATAGAATGAAAGCGAAAAGAGAACTATGAATATTTTGGATTATATCCGTTGGCGAGGGGACCTCACATTCAAAAGCGATCCCTTCAATGACGTGGACAACCTCGTATTTTCACAGATGATTTATGCGGATTTTGATCAGGTCCTTAAGAATAAGGACAGTCGTATGACAATCAAAGAGATCGCGGATCGGCTTTTTGCGTTGCATGACGGGGACATCGAAAAGTCAAAACAGTTCGGCAAGGACGGTATGCTGGTGCTTAGGGAAATGTCGCATGTTCAGCGCTATGAAAACTGCGTGGTCTACAACTATGAATCGATCCTGCACGCCGATACGACAGAGCAGTTTACCGCATGCATGATCGATCTGCCGGATCACACGACCGTCGTCTGTTTTAAGGGAACCGATGAGCACATGATCGGCTGGAAGGAAGACTGCTATCTTTCCTACAGGGATATCGCCTCGCAAGAAGATGCCTTAAACTATGTAAACCGCTACTGCAAGCTCTTTAAGACCTATCGGATCATCGGTCATTCCAAGGGCGGCAATCTGGCCGTCTATGCGGCCGTTCATTGCAAGCCCTGGATTCGCTGGCGCATCAAAGAGATCCTGTCCAATGACGGACCGGGTTTGCGTCCGGGTTCCTACGATCCGAAGATCTTTGAAAAGATCAAGGACCGCTACACACTGATCGTTCCGGAAAAGGATGCGGTCGGTACCATTTATGAACTGGCACCGAAAAAGATCATCGCCCGGGTCTCCACCAAAAACATCGTCGAAGCCCACGGCATATTGACTTGGCAGGTTTCGGAAGGCCAGATCGTCAAGGCGGACAATGATTCCTATCAGACCGATAAGACCAGACTGGCTCTGCTGGAGTTCTTAAAGAGTTCGACCGAAGAAGAAAGAAAGTCTTTCATTGAAGAGGTGTTCAAGGCTTTTGATGAAGCGGGCATCACAACAGTGACCCAGCTGGCCCATGGCGGTTTTCCGGTCTTATTAAGAGCGATAAAGGAGCTTTCAGAGATCGACTCGGCGTCCAAGAGGGTTGCCTTGAAACTGGCAAAGGTCTTTTCGATCTCTGTATACAGAGGCCTCGCGTTCCATAAAACCGTTTCCGAACAGGCGAGCTGGCTGAAGGGCAAGGCCAGGTCTCTGGAAGGCAAGATCGGCATTTTAAACAAAGAAAAAGAGCAGGAAAATACAGAAGAAGAAAAAGAAAAGGAAGATCAATGATCTTCCTTAACAGTTTTTGCCGTCGATGGAACAGACCGGTCCGGTCTCTTTATAGATCGGTTCGTTTCCGTATTCCTTGACTACACCTGCCCAGTCCAGTGTGATCGTTCCGTCTTCCTTTACAATCGCCGGGATGCCGATGCTGCCGCCTTGCTTGGCTGCATCAAAGACGGGATCGTTGTCTCTGTAATGCAGGAAGATTTTGAGATCGCGCAGGCTCTTGTTGATATCGATGTATTCGTATTCGATGTGGTAAAGTTCAAAATTTAATTCGCAGTCCCTGCAGTCAGGGCACATTTCACTTCCGTATACTTTTAGCATAAAGTTCACCTCATAAACAGTATAACAGGCTGATTAAGCCTATTATACAATTATGTTCGATTGAAAAATACTTTTCAACAAAGTAGAATGAATGGGTGTAGTAAGGAGTTTAATTATGGACAGATTTGATGCCAAATATTTAAAAGACTGTGATTCCATGCATTTTATCATGCCGTTCATGTTTCCGAACCGCTGCGATAATCAGACGTATTTCACTTTTCAGATCGATCTGACGAATCTGAATGAATTTATCAAAAAGAAAAATGCTGACAATCCGGATTACAAGTACAATATGTTCCAGTGCATCGTTACCGGTGTTTTGAAGATCGTCACCCTGCGTTCTAAGCTTTCGATTTTTATTCATGACCGCAAGATGTACAAGCGCAATGAAGTTTCGGCAGCTTTCACGGTGAAACAGGAATTTGCGGATGACGGCGGTGAGGTCCTTTGTTTCATCCATTCCAAGCCGGAGTGGAACATCGATGATGTTCATAACGAACTGAAAAGGCAGCTCTTAAAACTGAAGAACAAGTCCTATGTCGATGAGTCTACCGGTTTCATGGATAAATTCAATAAGCTGCCAAAGTTCATTTCCCGTCCGCTCCTTCGTTTCGTCTGCTGGCTGGAAAAGAAATCACTGATCCCGAAAGCTCTGATCGAGACGGATCCTTATCACTCTTCTGTTGTGCTGGCCAATCTGGGTTCCATCGGTCTGCCGGATGGCTATCATCATCTGACCAACTGGGGCACGACGTCAATGTTTGTCGTCATCGGCCAGAGCGGCAAGATGCCGTTCTTCGAGAACGAACAGGTCGTCTTCAAGGATGGCGTTAAGCTTGGCTTTACGGTCGATGAAAGAATCGCTGACGGATACTACTTCTCCAAGTCCATCAAGATGCTGAAGCTGTTCCTGGAACAGCCGGAACTTCTGGATCTGCCGTTAAACGAAAAGCTCTCCGATGAGCTTTGGGCAAAGATCAACATGAAATAATAAAGCGGGCATCAGTAGATGCCCGCTTCTGTTATGATCATATCCATCGGGATATCGTTGATATCTGTTATGATCTGATCGAGCTTTTGCGCTTCAAAGGCGACCGCGATCTTTGTTGCCTTGAGATCTTTCAGAAAGATATCGTAGTAGCCGCCTCCGTGTCCGAGGCGGTTTTTGTATGCATCGAAGCCGACGCAGGGAACGATGATGACATCGAGATCCTTCTTATCGATCAGGATGGAATTATCCGGATCGGGTTCAAGGATGCCATAGCGGTTTTTGATCATTAAAGCATTCGGAATGCGTGCTTCCATCTGTCGGCCTTTTCGAATCAAAGGATAGGCGACCTTGAAATTGGTGTTGATCATTGAAACATCCACTTCACTTGCAATCGGCGAATAGGACAGGATCGTCTTACCCCGCAGGAAGGGAAGCAGTCTTTCACAGATGATTTTCGAATCGTCTTCTCGTTGTTTATAAGAAAGGCTGTCTCTTGCGTTTAGACAGATCAGACGCTGATTTGATTTATCGGGCATTTTTGTGTGTGACATAGGTGATCGCAAAACCGATCAGGCAGCCGATGACCATGGAGATCGCTGCGTGCAGGATGGAAGAATCCGGTCCGATCGTCGTTAAGATGCCGAAAGTTCCGAACGAAGCCATCGCATAGGATTTGACGCCCATCATGCCGGCATAGAGTCCGGCAAAGAAACCGCCGATGCTTAGGGCACTCAAGGCTTTAAAGTCTTTCATGACGATGCCGAACAACGCGGGTTCGCTGGTCCCGCCCACTGCCGAAGTGATGGCGGCGGCCAGGGTTTCGCTTTTGCGGTCTTTGAGATATAAGGCAAGGGTGACAAAGCCCAGGATATTGTTGTAGAGAACGTTGGAGAAAAACAAAATCGGATCGACACCGCTTGATGCCAGTAGAAGCATCGCACTGAGATTGGCACCGCCCAATCCGAAAATGGTGATGAAAGGGATGATGGCACACATGATGGCGTTGCCGATCGGACCCAGGCTCTTTAACCAGAGGATCAGTTCAACCAGTTTGTTTCCTAAAAAGACACCTAAAGGACCGATCAGACAGAAGGCGATCGGAACCATGAGGATGATCGTGGTGAGCGGCAGAAGAATAGGCCGCAGATTATCCGAAAGCTTTTTGTCTAAGAAATGGTAGATATAGGACATCAGCCATACGGCGATGATCGAGGAGATGACCTGATTGCCGTAATCGGTTGAGGCGATCGGCAGTCCAAAGACGGAGAGGCTTCTTCCTTCGGCGACCAGTTTTACGAACGTCGGTGACAGCAGCATTGCGCCGATCAGGGCAGCAATGAAGCGGTCGACTTTAAACACATCACCGGAGGAAACGGCGATGTAGATCGGCATGAAGTAGTAGCCGGCATCGGCAACAAAAGAAAAGACGATGAAGGTATCACTGTCCTGGGCCAGCAGATTCAATACCTGCGGGCCAAGCACGATGAGGATGACCTTCAGCATGCCTACGCCGATCATGATCGGCAAAGTCGGCACGATGCAGTCGACTAAAGTGGATAAGACCTTGGAAAGGCCTTCTTTTATTTTTGAAAGAAATGCTTTCATACAGATTTATTCTATCATGGCAAAAGAAAAGATCTTCTTTTTCAGAGATCTTCTCGGATGGAATAGATGCAGCCGCAATAATCCTGGTGGTAAAGGCCAAGATCCTTGTTGAGCTTGTCGTTCATGGTGATGCCGTCGCCTTTTTTGAAATCGGCATGCAGGTAAGTGACTTCCGGATACTTCTTCTGCAGGTCTTCACCGATTTCGTTGAGCCAGTCGGCGTTCTTGCGGTTGGAGATGGACATGACGGTCGTGGCGTAGGGATAGTGATGCTTCTTCGCGTAGGCGAAGGTTCTTTCCATGCGCAGACGGTAGCACAGTCTGCAGCGTCTTCCGCCTTCCGGCTCGTCCTTTAAGGCGACGAGGTTTTCCATATAGGCTTCATTGTCATAATGATCTTCGACCAGCCTGATGGAATCATCGTTCAATATCGAGAGATAGGTTTTTAAGGCGTTCAATCTTCTTTCATATTCCTCATATGGATAGATGTTGGAATTGGAGAAAAAGATGGTGATATCGAAGTATTTGCGCAGATACTGCAGAGGGTAGACCGAACAGACACCGCAGCAGATATGGATGAGCAGCTGCGGTCTTCCTTTGAGTTCTTCGATCTGTTTGAGATGTTTCTGATAATTATTCATTGTCGATAAACATGGAATCGCCAAAGGAGAAGAAACGGTATTTTTCTTTTACGGCAACTTCGTAGGCGTGCAGGATCATCTCTCTGGAACATTCTGCCGCGATCATCATGATCAGCGTGGACTTCGGCAAATGGAAGTTGGTGATCTGCGCATCGATGCTTTTGAATTCATATGGCGGATAGATGAAGATGGAAGTATTGCCGGAACATTCACGGAATTCGCCATAGGTCGTGATGATCGTCTCCAGCGTCCTGGTCGAAGTGGTGCCGATGGCGATGATCCTTCGTCCTTCTTTCTTGGCAAGATTGAGACGCTCTGCCGTATAGGCAGACATCGTGTAGTATTCCGAATGCATGACGTGGTCTTCGATCTCATCTTCCTTGACGGGTTTGAAAGTGCCGAGTCCGACATGAAGCGTCACATCCAGGATCTCGATCCCCTTGGCCTTGATCTTTTCCAGCAGTTCATCAGTAAAGTGAAGACCGGCTGTCGGGCAGGCGGCAGAACCGTTGATCTGCGCATAGACGTTGTTGTAGCGGGAATTGTCCTTCAGCTTTTCGTGAATGTAAGGCGGGGTCGGCATCATGCCGACTTCATTGAGGACTTCTAAGAAGATGCCTT
>ONXX01000104.1 GCA_900321955.1 uncultured Bacillota bacterium
AACTTTACCTATGGTATCAATACCAAACTCCAGGTGTACAACTGGGATTTCGCTATTGCAGGTCACGGATCGGCAGGTAACTGGGTATATAACGGCATTGCCTCCAACAATTCTGAAGTCGGCCCAGCCAGCATCTATGCCAACCAGTATCTGCGCAACCGTGTTACCGATGCTGCAAACACTTATTGGGGCATGAAGAAGGTGCTCTCCGACTACTATGTTCAGAATGCAGCCTTTTTCCGTATCGACAATATCACACTGGGATACACCTTCCAAAACCTCTTCGGTGCCAAGACCTCAGGCCGCGTTTATGCAGTCTGCCAGAATCCGTTCGTATTCACCAAGTACAAAGGTCTGGATCCTGAGGTGGCTGGCGGTATCGACCTTGACGTCTATCCGCGTCCCGTATCATTCCAGCTCGGTGTAAATCTTAATTTCTAAAGGTAAGATAGTAAAATAATAAAAGCAAGAACTTATGAAGACAAATATATATAATAAGGTTAAGGGACTGGTAAAGGCAGTTTTACCTTTCTACCTTTTTACCCTTCTACCCATGGCAACAGCTTGTACGGGTGACCTCAACACCGAACCCCTGACAGACCAGACACTGACTCCAGAAAAGGCACTGGCCAATGAGGGAGCCTTCGACCAGCAGGTGGCCAAGATCTATTCTGCTTTCGCCATCAGTGGTTCTGACGGTTCTGGCAGCAGCGATATTGTGAGCAGCGATGCTGGTGAGGGTACGTTTACCCGCTGTTTCTGGAATCTGCAGGAACTGAGTACCGACGAGGCACGTATTGCCTGGAGCGACGAGGGGCTGAACGGTCTGCAGTTCCAGCAGTGGACCTCCACCAACCGCTATTTCCGTCTGAACTTTGCCCGCATGACACTCATCACCGCACTTTGTAATGAGTTCCTCATCCAGTCGGCAGATAAAGGTGTTGACGAACTTCGTGCCGAGGTGCGTGCCCTTAGGGCTTTCTCCTATTATATCATGCTCGACCTCTATCGCACGGCTCCTTGGACTGACGAGACCACTGGTATCGGCTCGTATTTCCCGGAGCAAGCTGATGCAGCCAAGCTGTTCTCATTCGTGGAGAGCGAGTTGAAAGATGTTCTGAACGCCCTGCCCGCCAAGAGCGCGACCAACTATGGCAAGATGAACAAGTATGTGGCCGAGATGATTCTCGCCAATCTCTATATCAATGCGGACCGCTTCGTCAAGAGGCTGAAGAAGGACGAAGACTACGTCATCGATGTCAAAGACAAGAATGTTCAGCTCACGGAAGAGGGTGTCCATAAAGGTGAGAAGGCCTTTAATGTGGAGAACCTCTACGATTTGGATAATACTTCTCTGGTTCATTATATTGCCCAGGCCTTGAAGGCCAACTACATCATGACCAGAGATGTCGAATATGTCGTGGAAGACAATGAAGTCATCATCGTCGACCAGAACACCGGCCGTAAGATGCCGGGCAGAGAATACTCGGATGGTCTGCATCAGGCGATTCAGGCCAAAGAAGGCGTTCCGATCAAACAGGAGACGACGACCTGGGCGACGATCACCTATCAGAACTTCTTCCGTCTTTACAATAAGCTGGCCGGCATGACCGGTACGGCAAAGACCGAGGAAGAAGAATTCCTTTCCATCTACAATATGCGGGTCGTGGAGATCCCGACCAATAAGCCGGTTGCCAGAATCGATTATCCGGATCTGGTTTTCGGCACCAAGAAAGCCAAATACAATGCGCTTTTGGAAGAAGTGAAGGAACTCTATGCCAAGGGTCAGCCGGTCCTGGTCGGTACGATTTCGGTCGAGACTTCCGAACTGATCTCCCGCATGTTCAAGCAGGCCAGAATCAAACACGAAGTCCTCAATGCCAAGAACCACGCCAGAGAAGCCGAAATCATTGCCAAGGCAGGCAGGGAAGGTTCCGTTACCATCGCCACCAACATGGCCGGCCGTGGTACCGATATCAAGCTGACCGAACGTTCAAGAGAACTGGGCGGTCTGGTCGTTCTGGGTTCGGAGAGACATGAATCCAGACGTATCGACAATCAGCTGCGCGGTCGTTCCGGCCGTCAGGGTGATCCGGGTTATTCCCGTTTCTATGTCTCACTGGAAGATGAACTGATGGTCCGTTTCGGTTCGGAAAGGATCGCCGGTCTCTTTGAACAGATGGGCGACATCCCGATTGAAAACAAGACCGTTTCCAAAGCGATCTCTTCAGCTCAGAAGCGAGTTGAAGGTCTCAACTTCGATATCCGTAAGGCCTTGCTGGACTACGATGATGTCATGCGTCAGCAGCGTGAGACGATGTATGCGCAAAGAAACTATATCTTAGAGAATGAAGACATCCATTCGGTTGTCGAAAATATGTTTGAACGAGTGATCGAAAACATCGTCGATTCCAACACCAATACCGAAGGCAAGAAGGAAGTGATCGACTACGAATCGATCGCCAAGCGTCTGAATACCATGGGCCAGACCTCTTTCACGGCAAGTGAGATCGAGGGTCTCGACAGACAGGCGACCATCGAAAAATGCAAGAACGTTGCCTTCAATGCCTATGAAGACAAGATCAGACCGGTCAAGAATCAGATCATGCCGGTGGAAAGAACGATGGTCTTACGTCTGATGGACAGGGCATGGCAGAACCAAATCGACGTCATGTCGAAGCTCAGAGAAGGCATCCACCTTCGTTCCTATGCTCAGAACAATCCTTTGCAGGCATACGTCGAAGAAGGATATGAACTGTTTGAATCAATGATGAATACGATATCTTCCGATGTCGTGACTTTCTGCAATAACCTGAAGATCGTTATAAAGGAAAAGTAAATATGGAAATATATGAAATGAAACAAGGCCTGAGCGCTTCCTTAAAGAAGCTTAAAGACTTAGGCGACTCTCTTTGACCTCGCCAATATAGAGAAACAGATCAATGAGCTGGACGAGGCTCAAAGCAAAGAAGATTTCTGGTCGGATCAGAAGAAGGCTCAGGCAGTCATCAAGGAAGCCAACAAGCTGAAGGATCTGAAGAATCGATATACGCAATGTGAAAAGGGCATCGAAGGCATTCTGGCGGAACTCGATGAGCTCAACCGGAATTACGATGCGGAACTTTTTGAATTGCTGGAAGAAGAATACACAGAGGTCAATAAGAATTTTGAGGACTTTGAGATCAAAGTTCTGCTTTCCAATGACTATGACCACTCCAATGCCCTGCTGGAGATCCATCCGGGTGCCGGCGGTACCGAGTCGCAGGACTGGGCGGAGATGCTGTTCCGCATGTACCAGCGTTATGCCCAAAACAACGGCTACGGTTTTGAAGTGATCAGCTACGAAGAGGCGGATGAAGCGGGCATCAAGTCCTGCCTGGTTGCCATCAAGGGCGACATGGCTTACGGCTACCTGAAAGGGGAAAGCGGCGTCCATCGTCTGGTGAGGATCTCACCGTTTGATGCCTCCAGCCGCAGACATACCTCTTTTGCCTCGGTGGAAGTCCTGCCGGAATTCAACAACGAGATCGAGATCGAGATCAGAGATGAAGATCTGGAAGTCGATACGATGCGTTCTTCCGGTGCCGGCGGCCAGCACATCAACAAGACCGATTCCGCGGTCCGCATGAAACATATCCCGACCGGTCTGATGGCTTTTTCCCAATCCGAACGTTCCCAGATCCTCAACCGTGAAAAGTGTCTTTCGATTTTAAAGGCCAAGCTCTATCAGAAGGCCATCGAAGACAGAGAGAATGAAAAGAGGGCGTTGAAAGGCGAACAGCGCAAGATCGAATGGGGTTCCCAGATCCGCTCTTATATCTTCTGTCCATACACCCTGGTCAAAGACCATCGTACCAATTACGAAGAAGGGAATGTCGATAAGGTCATGAACGGAGAGATCAACAATTTCCTCTTCGCTTATCTCAAATCACAGATCTAAGATGAAAAGAAATATTTCTTTACTGACTTTATTATGTTTAGCCCTGGGTATCTTATCCGGGCTTTTTCTCAAACCCTTAGTGACGTCGCTGTCTTTTATCGGTACGATCTATATCAATCTCTTGAAATTTCTGATCGGTCCGATCGTCTTTTCTTCCATTGTGCCGACGATCTACGCTTCCTCGAAAAAGAAGGATGCGACGCTGCGAATGGCGATCCTGACGTATATGGCGATGTTTATCGCCACCTTCCTTCTGACTTCGCTTGTCGTCACGCTTCTTGATCCGGCAAAGGGCTTCACATTCCCGGCGGCAGAGTGGAACGGTCAGACCCAGTCACTGAGTGTCCAGGAGATCATCATCAATCTCTTTCCCAATAATCTGGTTTCCATTTTTGCCGAGACCAAACTGTTTGCGATCATCTTGTTTGCCTATATGCTCGGCTTATGCGCCGGCAAGGTAAAGGATGGTGACAAACTGATCAAGGGGGTCGAGATCCTGCGGGATGTCTTTTTCAGGATCCTGGAATACATCATGGTTCTGACGCCGCTGGCAGTCTTCGCCTTAATCGGCAATACGGTAGCCAGCTATGGGCTCACCGTGATCGGTGTGGGCTTGCGATATATCGCTACGGCTTATCTGTGCGGTCTGATCACCGTTGCGGTGGTCATGATTTTGCCGGTCTGGGTCATTGCCGGCATTTCACCCTTGCAGTATCTTAAGAAGGTCTACAAGGTCTGGCTGGTCTCTTTGACCACCTGTTCTTCGGCGGCAACCCTGCCGACGACGATGAAGGTCTGCGAAGAGGAGTTTGGCGTCTCCAAGGAGGTCGTCGATATCGTATCTCCGCTTGGCTGCACGATCCACATGTGCGGCGGTGCTGTCTCTTTTGCCTTGCTGGGACTGTTCTGCAGCCGCATGTATGGCGTGGCGATTGATCTGCCGACCTATCTGATGATGGTCGTCTTTGCCCTGCTGATCAACATGTCAG
>ONXX01000188.1 GCA_900321955.1 uncultured Bacillota bacterium
TGGAAAGGAAGTTGTAGATGACCTGAGAAAGCTTGATCTCATCGGCATAGACGAAACAGTCATCCAGGTCCAGGATCAGCTTGATGTTCTTTTCGCTGATCGCCTGCGACAGCAGAAGAACCACCTTGTTGACACATTCCTTCAGATCGAAGTTGTCCCGGTTGATCTCGATGACCCCGGACTGCAGCTTGGAAAGTTCGGACATGTCAGTTACCAGCTTATTGAGATATTCCGTCTCCTGCAGGATGACATCCAGATGTTCGTTTCGCTTCTTGGGATCATCGCCGGAAATATCTTTGATCATCTCGGCATAAGCCTTGATCATCGTCAAAGGCGTCTTGATATCATGGGAGACATTGGCAACCAGGTCCTTTCTGAGTTCATTGACCTTGGAAAGCTTTTCCGTCGCATCATCCAGTGTCGAAGCCAGATCATTGATCTCGGAAAAAGAATTGGTCTCAAATTTGGCGTTGTAATCGCCTTGTGCCAGTTTATTGGCCTCATCCTTCATCTTGACGATCGGCAAAGAGATCCTTCTTGCCAGAAACATTGCAACGATCAAAGCGATGAAGATGACGATCGCCGCAATGTAAAGATACTGGTTCAGAATGAAATCGATATAGGATTCCACCGGCTCCAGCGGTGTGTTGATGACCAGATAATAGTTTGCCAGATTGGTCTTAATCTGTTTGCCGTACAAAAGCATCTCCATATCCGCATAAGGAGACTGGATGGCCAAAGAATATGGATTTTCCTTCTTGATCTGCTCGATCATCTTTGAAGGCTCCTGTCTTACGATCAGCGTCTCTTCGCCGATGGTGATCGGCTTATCCAGCATGCATAACTGCCCCAGAGAATCCGGCGGGTAATAGATGCCCTCACCGTTTTCGTTGTAGATGATGGCACAGACATTGTTGCCGATGATCATGCGGGCAGCCGAATCAATGTCCTTGCTGTTGACGTCATCGTCCAGCAATAAAGACTCCATCGTATCCGACAGCGCATTGATGGTTTTAATGCGGTCATCGCGGTAATACGGCTTGATAAGCAATACCAAAAGAGATCCCAGCAGCAACATGATGGAAACCGAGAATCCCAGAAAGTACAGCCAGGTCGAAAACCTGATCCCGCGGAAATTAAACTTCAAACTTGTATCCCATACCTCTTACCGTCACGATATGATCCGCATAAGGCCCCAAATCCTTTCGGAGCATCTTGATATGCGTATCGATCGTACGGTCATCATCGTAATAATCCATTTCCCAGACCGCTGAAAGAAGCTTGTCACGGCCTAAGGCAATGTTCTTGTTTTCAACCATATAGATCAGAAGATCGAGTTCTTTCGGTGTCAGAGTGACCTTCTTGTTGTCGATCGTCACGCTTCTGCCCAAGACATCGATCACCAGTGTATCGATCACGTATTTATCTGCACTCTTTGGCGCATTGCGTTCGCAGACCACACGTATTCTGGCCATCAGTTCTTTCGGTGAGAAAGGCTTGGTCACATAGTCATCGACACCCAGATCAAAAGAGAAGAGCTTGTCGTCTTCCTCTGTACGCGCTGACAACATGATGACCGGTACATTCTTGATCGCCTTGATCTTCTTGCAGGCGGAAAAGCCATCCAGCTCAGGCATCATGATATCCAGAATCACGCAGTCATAGTTGTTTGCGGCAACCATGTCGATGGCATCCTTGCCGTTTGAAGCCTGATCACATTCATAGCCCGACGCCTTAGCATATTCCGAAACAACTTCTCTGATCTTGATCTCGTCATCGACGATCAGTATTTTCATGGCACGATCCTCCTACAGAACTTCCATTGTCCTCACCAGACAGGAAGTCTCTTTTTCCATTTTTCCTTCAAAAACCAGATACTTTCCCTTGATCAGCTGGGAAGAATGCATCGCATAGACTTTCGGCATGACCGCCAGGGAGATTGAACCTTTGTCATCCACCAGATCGACAAAAGCCATCATATCGCCCTTTTTGGTTTTCAGGGACTTGACCCGCTTGATCAGCCCGAAGCCTTTTACGTTTCCGGTACTTACAGATAAATTATACAGATTATCCGTCTCGATGTTGTACTTCTTCTTGACGGCAATGATCGGATTGAAACTGAAATAGAAACCCAGCACGCTCTTTTCGTTTTCCGCCAGGACCATGTTGTCATCATTGAGTTCTTCAATGATCGGCGCATCATCGTAATCCGCCATCAAGGAGATCTCTCCTTTATGGGCATTGGCATACATGATGACGTTGTTCAATGATGAGATCATCGTATGCCGGCTGTGCTTGAATTCATCGAAAGCACCGGCATAGATCAGATTCTCGATCACGTTTCTTTCAACGCCGCGCTGGACGAGTCTTTTCACCGTCTGCACATAGTCACTGTACAAGCCGTTTTCCTTTCGCTCTTCAATGATCTTGTTTGCCGAAATGGAACCGACATCCTTGCACAGACCGAACGGCATGATGATCGCATTATCCTTAATAATATAAGAAAGCTCAGATTCATTCATACTGATGCCCCTGATCTTCTGACCGATGTTGAGGCATTCGGCGACGTAGTCATAGGTCTTGCTTTGAGAACCGATAACGCCGTTGAGCAGAGCTTTATAGAAATACAAAGGATAATTTGCCTTGAGATAAGCCAGTCATAGGTCTTGCTTTGAGAACCGATAACGCCGTTGAGCAGAGCTTTATAGAAATACAAAGGATAATTTGCCTTGAGATAAGCCAGCTGGTACGCCACTAAGGCATAGGCAATGGAATGTGATTTATTGAAGCCGTAGTTGGCGAATTCCAGAATGAGGGAATAGACTCTTTCGGCCAGTTTTCTGTCATAACCTTTTTTGACGCAGCCTTCGATGAAATCGCTGTACAGCTTCTCCAGCTCGGAAAGCTTTTTCTTGGACATCGCCTTTCTTAGGATATCCGCCTTGCCATAGCTGAAACCGGCCATGACCCTGGCGATATTGATGATCTGTTCCTGATAGACGATGATGCCATAGGTCTCTTTCAGGATCGGCTCAAGACTTGGATGGATGTAGTCCACCTTTTCCGGATGGGCACGGTATTCCAGGAAGACCGGTATGTTTTTCATCGGACCCGGTCTGAACAAAGCGATCGTCATGCCGATCTCTTCGAAAGTTCTCGGCCGCATCTTGCGGATGAGATTGCGCATGCCGTCGGATTCTAACTGGAAGATGCCTAGGACGTTGACCGAATCGATCAGATCGAAGGTCTTCTTGTCATTCAGCGGAATACTTCGAATATCAAACGGCGCATTGACCTTGATGTCATCAACGATCTCGGCGATAATGCCGAGATTCCGAAGACCTAAAAAGTCCATCTTGATCAGGCCGAGCTCTTCCAGGTGTTCCATCGTGTATTGCGTGGAATAGATATCCGATTCGATGCGGGTGATCGGCACCACTTCATCTAACGGCTTTCTGGACATGACGATGCCCGCCGCGTGCGTCGATTCGTGTCTTGGGAAAAACTCCAGTTTGCGGCCGATCTTGAACAGACGGCGGAAACGGCCGTCCGATTCGATCTTCTGATGGAATAAAGGAATATCGTTGTAGGCGGTATTCAGATCCATTCCCGGCACATTCGGGATCAGCTTGCAGATGGCGTCGATCTCCCGGTTTGGATAATCCAAAACTCTGCCCACGTCGCGCAGGACCTGCTTGGCCTTTAAGGTACCGTAAGTGATGATGTGGCCGACATGTTCGATGCCATAGCGTTCCTTTACGTAGGCAATCACTTCATCTCTTCGATCATCCGGAAAATCCGTATCAATATCCGGCATGGAAATTCTCTCCGGATTCAGGAAACGTTCAAAGATCAGTCCGTATTTCAAAGGATCGATATCGGTAATGCCCAGACAATAGGAAACCAGGGATCCTGCCGCCGAACCTCTTCCCGGTCCGACCATGATCCCCTGCTTCTTGGCAAACAGGATGAAATCGTAGACGATTAAAAAATAATCCTCAAAGTGCATCTTCAGTATGACACTGAGTTCATATTCCAGACGCTTGGCATATTCTTCTGTAACTCTGTCTTTTAAACGGCGTTTGAGGCCGGCTTTACATAAGAGAACCAGATAGTCCTTGGAAGCC
>ONXX01000132.1 GCA_900321955.1 uncultured Bacillota bacterium
ATGGAAACGGAAGTATCGACATCAAAGCCCTGGCCATCCGCAAAGACAACGTAGGACAGATCCGGATTGGCGGCAACAACGCCATTGGCAACCGGCATTTCAGCAGTGATCGCATCTGCTTCACCTGATCTTAAAGAAAGAACCATTCTCGAATAAGAGGAAAGGGGGGTCATGTGGTTGACGCCTTCGATCTGATCGATGATCTCATCATAAGTCGTATTGGCCTGTCCTAAGACTTTATAGCCGGAGAGCTCCTGAATGGACTTGATATTGTTAAGTTCGGAATCCTTTCTGATGATGACGACCATCTGTGATTCATAGTATGGAGTCGTGAAATTGACAGCTTCCGCTCTTTCCGGTGTTTCGGTCATGCCTGCAATGATGCAGTCGATCGCTCCGGCATTGAGGGAAGGGATCAAAGAATCCCAATCGGTCTTGACGATCTGAACTTCTTTTCCGATCAGTTCGGCAATCCTTCTTGCCATGACGACATCATAGCCATCGGCAAAGTCAACGGAAGAGATGGAAACAGCGGTGTCGGAATCCTGAACCTGTGTCCAGTTGAATGGAGCATAATCGCATTCCATGCCAACCTTCAAAACGTTGCTTTCACCCGAAGCAGACTCCGCCGGTGTGCTGGATGAGCAGCCCGCAAGCAATAAAACGAACAGTAAAACAATAATCTTTTTCATAAAACCTTTTCCTTTCAAATAAAAAATCGTATGCACTATCACATACGAAATTCATCGAAAGTAATAGCGCCTCTTCTTGCGAAGGAGTGCTGCAGGTATTTCCTGCAACCCCACGTATCATCCATGCCTGGATGAAGCGTTCGGCGGTGATTGCCTTTCTGATGGATCGAAGCCTGCCGGCTAGCCATCGTACTCATCTGCACCGCTACCTCTATACACAGATTTTTTATAAATCCTTTATAACCGTATTCACCGGCAAAGTCAACTCTTTTATTGAAAAATGATTTAATTGATCGAATTATTTTGACTTTTAACCTTGGATATGCTTAAATAATTGAGTAATAAAAAGTACGTAGAAAGCAGAAGACCACTTCTCACCTGATGTTTTATGAACTTGGGTATATTGCTACTGAGGTAACGATAGTTAAGTGGGCTTTGTCTCACTTTTTATTTAATTATGGGGGTATAAAACTATAACAAGAAAACGTGGAAATGATGACCTGGTAAACGAAAGTATTCGTTTCAGAGAAGTAATGGTCATCGGCCCAGATGGAAGCCAACTGGGAGTGATGTCAAGAAATGAAGCTTTGCAAATCGCTTACGATGATGATCTGGATCTGTTCTGTGTAGCTCCGAACGCCCAGCCGCCGGTATGTAAAATACTGGATTACGGTAAGTATCGTTTTGAGTCGCAGAAAAAAGCCAAAGAGGCTAAGAGAAATCAGCAGAATACCGAGATCAAACCTCTTCGTCTGTCACCTGTTATCGACACACATGACTTCGACACCAAGATGAAACAGGCACGCAAGTGGCTGGAATCAGGAATGAAGGTCAAGATCGATATGCGTTTCAGAGGCAGGATGATGACCCGTCAGGAAGTCGGTATGAAGATCATGAACGAGTTTATCGAAAAGCTCTCTGATATCTCCAATGTCGACAAGACGCCGAAACTGGAAGGCAACATCATGTCTTGTGTTTTAACACCTAAAAAGAAATAGGAGGAAGATAAAATGCCAAAAATGAAGACAAAAAAGACTTTTGCTAAAAGAGTAAAAGTTACCGGAACCGGCAAATTAAGAAAGTATTCCAACTACGTTTCCCACTTTGCCACGAACAAATCACACAAACAGCTGAAGCACTTACACAAGCCATCTCTCGTTCATCCGACTGATGTCAAGAGAGACAGAGATTTATTACAGGGATAGGAGGATAGAAGAAAATGGCTAGAATTAAAGGATCAACTCCTACAAGAAACAGAAGAAAAAGAATCTTAAAGGCTGCTTCCGGTTATTTCGGATCCAAGCATCTCTTATACAGGACCGCTCATGAGCAGGTCATGCATTCCTGGAAGTATGCTTACATCCACAGAAGACAGTTAAAGAGAGAAATGCGCAAGCTCTGGATCGCCAGAATCAACGCTGCAGCAAGAATGAATGGTCTTTCTTACTCCGCTTTGATGCACGGTCTTAAGGAAGCTGGCGTTGCTGTCAACAGAAAGATGCTTTCTGAAATCGCCATCCACAATCCGGAAGATTTCACCAAGATCTGTGAGACTGCCAAGACCGGCAAGCCGGCTGCTGAAGCTAAGAAAAAAGCAACCAGAAAAAAAGCCGAAGCAGAAGCTGCAGAATAGTAGTAAAATAGAAATACAAGGAGCTTAGCTCCTTATGGTCAGTTGGTGAAACGGTTAACACATCGCCCTCTCAAGGCGACACTCACGGGTTCGAATCCCGTACTGATCACCATTGAAAAACAAACGGAAGAATTGCTCTTCCGTTTTTTCTTTTCTTTACAAATAAAAAAGCAGACATTAGAGTCTGCTGATTGCGTTTTGAAGTCTTGTTAAGGTTTCATCCTTGCCTAAGATTTCAGCGATTGCCGTTGCACCGCCCGGGGCAACGCTTCTGCCGGATAAGGCGACCTGCATCGGATACATCATGGTGATGTTCTTGTAGCCCAGTTCCTTGGCTTTTTCAGCTAAGGCAGCGAAGATGTTTTCGTTGTTCCATTCACCCTGAATTGAACTCAAGACATTGTAGACTTCCGGCAAGATCATGACGACGTTTTCCGAATCGGTCTTGGCTTTCTTGTTGACGTAAAGGTCTTTTTCAAAATCTTCCACTTTATTGAAGAAAGTGATCATGCCATGAATCTCGGAAAGGGTATTGATACGGTCATGGATCGCATCGCCGATCAGACGGTAATCATACTTATCACCGACGGTTTCGGTGATATACGGCTTGACCATCTCATAGTAAGCATCCTTTTCCATATTGCGGATATAAACGCCATTCATCCAGGTCAGCTTCTCAATGTCGAATATTGCACCGGTCGTGCCGATACGTTTGACATTGAAGGCTTTCGCCAGTTCTTCGATCGTATAGATCTCACGGTCTTCTTCCGGTGACCAGCCAAGCAAAGCGATATAATTGAGGACTGCTTCCGGCAGATAACCCTTGGCAAGCAGATCCTGGAAGGAAGCATCGCCGTTTCTCTTGGACAGCTTCTGATGTTCATCCTTCATGACCGGCGGACAATGAATGTAGCGCGGGATATCCCAGCCGAAGGCCTGATAAATCAGATTGTACTTCGGGGTGGAAGAAAGGTATTCGTTTCCTCTGACGACATCGGAGATCTCCATGAGGTGGTCATCGATGACGTTGGCAAAATTGTAAGTAGGGAAGCCATCGGATTTTAATAAGACCATCTCATCTAAGGTCTTGTTTTCAACGGTGATCGTTCCATAGACTTCATCGGTAAAGGAAGTCGTGCCTTCCGGTGTGACATTGAGACGGATGACGTAAGGCTCACCGGCATTGATTCTGCTTTCAACTTCTTCCTTGCTTAAAAGCTTGCAGGGATCGACGAAATAGAAGGAATCGCCGGCTTCCTGTCTTTGTTTTTCAATGTCTTCTTCCTTGCAGAAGCAGACATGTGCCTTGCCCATAGCAACCAGTTCATGAGCGTACTTGCTGTAGATGCCCGATGCCATTCTTTCCGACTGGACATAGGGACCGAAATCACCGCCGACGTCCGGTCCTTCATCATGCTTCAGACCGCACTGTTTCAATGTCTGGTAAATGATGTCGA
>ONXX01000234.1 GCA_900321955.1 uncultured Bacillota bacterium
GTCCGGTGCTTCAAAGGCACCCAGACCGTTTTCGACGATGTAGATCGGTTTGTGGAAACGATCCCGCAGTTCGTTGAGCGAAATGCGAAGGGCTGTCGGGTCGACCTGCCAACCGAATTCGGAGTCTGGCAGATACGGATTCTTTAACATGCGGATGAAGCTGCCGATCCTCTCCTGCCGTGCCGGATCGGCGGTAACGACGGAAGAGAGATAGTAACTTAAGGAGATGAAATCAACGGCACCATCTTTCAGAATTTCTTCGTAGCCTTCGTACCATTCGATGTTGATGTTGTGGCGCTTATAGTAGGTTTTGATCCATGCAGGATAAGCACCGCCTGCCATGACATCACAGAAGAAGAGGTTGAACTCGGTTTCTTCATGAGCACGATAGGCATCGGCCGGTGACGGAGTCTCCGGATAGAGATGGTGGAGGTTGAACATGTTGCCGATGAGACATTGCGGGGCATGTTCATGAGCGTACTTCACGATCATTGCCGAAGCGATGAACTGATGGTGAAGCGCCTGGTGGGCAGCGTTGTCCCAGCGTTTTGCCATATCGGCTGGCAAATTGCCAAACGGACGGAAGCCTTTCGGGACTTCAAAGTCGTCGTAACGGTCCAATATGATGCCGCCGCCCAGCCATGGGACAGCCGTGACCATGTTGATCTCGTTGAAGGTCAGCCAGTATTTGACCTCGTTCTTGTATTCGTCAATGATGAATTTCAGATAGCGGAAGCAATGCGGGATGACTTCTTTGGAGACCCAGCCGTCATACTTTTCGACAAAGATGATCGGTAATTCGTAATGGATCATCGTGACCAGAGGTTCGATGTTGTACTTATGAAGCTCGGCAAAGACATCGTGGTAGAACTGTCCTTGTAATGATGATAGAAGTCAATGCCTCTGCGGTTTGGGAAATTGAGGGTCGCTTCTTCCGCCTTTGCCTTCTCGAAGTCCTTTTTGAGCATGAAGTTGCAAGGAATCTTCGGTCCGCGGTAATAAACGTAGTCCAGATGGGAAAGACCTTTGCCATCTTCGCATCTGCCGCCTTCCAGTTGGGCGGCGGAGGTAGCGCCGCCCCACAGGAAGTTAGAGGGGAATCTCGCCATTATTTATCCTTGTGCATCGATCTGGTCAGCTTCTTCGTCTTTATAGAAGACTATCGTCAGAGCAAATGTGATGATCACAGCGAGGACGACACAGATGATGATGTTTCTGAGGTCTGCCATCGGATTCGGTACAGGTGCCGGATTGATGAACATACCCCAGGTAAAGATGTTTGGTGGACCGCCTGCATAGGAGCCGACATTCAGGATAGCGGCGATGAGACCGCCGACGGCGGAACCGATCATCGCAGCATAGAGTGACTTCTTATACTTGAAGGTAATGCCATAGAGACCCGGTTCGGAGATGCCCGGAATCGCATCGGAGAAGGCACATGAGAGAGCCAGTGACCGGCGTTCCGGATTCTTTGCCTTAAGGGCAACGGCCAGACAGGCGGCAGCCTGCGTGTACTGGAATAAGAAACCTGCTGTAGCGGTTAATGGGTTCTTGCCCAGCTGCTGTGCCATCGCCATTGCGACCGCCATCAGGTTGAAATGCATACCAGTGATGACGATGAACGGATAGAAGGCAGAGAACAGACAGACGAGGATCGGACCGGCACCAGGAATGTGGAACAGAGCGATCAACAGACCGGCAAATGCCGTAGAGAGCCTGTGGGAGATCGGTGCCACGACCAGTAAGGCCAGCGGGATCATGATCAGCAGTTCAAGTACAGGAACTAAGACGAAGCGGATATTCTTTGGAATGATCTTGTTCAGAAGCTTTTCGACATAGCTCTGTACGAAGACACAGGCGATGACCGGAATGATCGTGCTTGTGTAGTTGGCAGGATAGATCGGAATGCCGAATAAGAAGCCGGCATTGCCTGTACCCGGAATGATGGTTGGAGGACCACCCGGATTCGGGATGGTTGCGCCTGCACCCTGCTGAACCAGAGCGAGGAAGGTCGGGTGAACCAGTATAGCACCCATCAGCATACCCATCGCCGTCTTGACGCCGAATCTCTGTGCAGCGGCGTAGCCGACGAAGATCGGTAAGAAGTAGAAGGCTACACTGTAGATCCAGGTGAGCGTTGCAATGGTTGGTGAGTCAGCCGGTAAGATGTGCAGGTTGACCAAGAGCATGACGATGGCCTGCAAGAGACCGCAAGCCAGCAGCGCTGGTAAGATCGGGAAGACACAGGAGACGATCGCCGGGAAGATGGATCCCAGGATCTCTTTGATGCCTTTCTTTTTGGTCAGTTCCGGATCCAGGTTTTCATCGATCGCCGCTGTCCTTTCGACGCCGGATTCCTTGATAAAGGCGTCATAGACATCGTCGATATCGTTGCCGATGATGACCTGGA
>ONXX01000100.1 GCA_900321955.1 uncultured Bacillota bacterium
TTGCGGATGGCGTCGGTCATGTCGCCGCAACTAAAGACGATGCGCCACTTGCTGTCGGCATGAAAGTCGATGCCATGTGTCGCCAAAGCGGCATCGACGATGTTGCGGTTGGTGCCAAGGATGCCGTCACTTGCCTGACGGAAGATCGAGGATAAAACAGAATCATCGCGGTTCTGTCCGCTTTTGGACAGACGCTTCTTATTGACGTTGGCGGCCATCTTCTGAATGCAGGCTTTGACCTCTTCCAGCTGGAAAGGTTTGGTCAGATAGGAGGTTGCCCCATACTGGATGGCTTTCTGGGCATATTCGAATTTTTCGTAACAGGTCAGAAAAGAGAATTCGATGTCCTTGTCTTTCTGATAGGCATATTCCAGAACGTGGATGCCGTTGCAGATCGGCATGTCGATATCGCAAAGGATCAGGTCGGGCTCTTCCTTATCGATGATCTCTTCGGCCATCTTGCCGTTGTAGGCACGGAAAAAGCGGTTGATGCCCAGCTGGCCCAGATCCAGCTGTGATTGGATGACGTCGATCGTCGAGATGTCGTCATCACATACTAAAAGTTTCATCTTCCACCTCCTTCGATGGTATTAACAGCTCAATATGAGCACCGCCTTCTTCGCGGTTGGATATTCGTAAAAGATCATCCCGTTTATAGATCAGATTGAGCGAATAGCGCACATTGGTCAGACCGAGGTGTTCCTTGGTGTAAGGATCATCGGCTTCGGCCGTTTCAATGATTTTGAGGGCTTCTTTCGAGAAGCCCGGTCCGTTGTCTTCTTCGATCAGTCGGAATCCGTCAAAGCCTTCTTCGCTGTAGTATTCGCCGCTGATCGTGATATAGGTCTTGTCGGTCAGCGTCATTGCGTGCTTAAAGGAGTTCTGGACCAGAGAGAAGAGGATCAGATAAGGGATCTGTTCACTGTAGATGTCAGGATCGATATCATAGATGATCTCGATGCTTTCCGGGAAGCGGATCTGCTGCATCTGCACATAGGAGTTGATACTCTTGATCTCGTCTTCGACGACGGTCCAGTCTTTTGATTTATACAACATGTAGCGGGTGAAGGAGGCAAAGGCGGCGATGTATCTTCGTATATCTTCCGGTTTGCCGGTATAGGTCATGTTGTTGATGGTGTTGATGGCGTTTAGGAAGGTGTGCGGCTTGACCTGGGCTCTTAACATCTTGAGCTGGTTCTGCTGCTGCTTGATCTTGGCATCATACTGTTCGATCGTCAGGTTCTTGATCTTGTCGGACATCTCATTGAAGGAAGAATAGAGGCCTTCAAATTCGTAACTGCCGGCCTTCTTTTCGTCCAGTTTGTAGTCAAAATCACCCTGAGCGAGTTTGGAATTGGCGTCAATCAGTTCCGTGATCGGTGCCGATACCCGTTTGCGGGTATTGTAGATGAGGATGGCGGTCAGGATGACGGTCGCAGCTGAGTCGATGATCAGGAATAAAGGTGCCAGACTCCACAAAGGCGATGTCCCATCGGCCTTGGCGAGAAGGTAGACAGACGCATCGGCGTTTTTCTGCCTGGTCGGGATGACGACCAGCCCGTTGTTCAGATAGGCTTCTTCCTTGTTTGTATCAATGTTTTTGATCAATGAAGGATCGCCATGGATGAGTGAGAGTTTATCTTCGGCAAGGATGTAGGTGTTGTATTCGATGGGGGTCGAAGACGAGGAAGGATTTTCCACGCTGTATAAGCTGTAGCGGCTTAATGCACCGACGACATATTTTCCCAGTTTCAGGGCATTGTAGTAATAGCCCGCATCATTGATCTCAATGTTTTTCCAGATCCGGTTGCGCAAAGAAAAACAGTTGTTGATACAGTAATCTTTGACAAAGTATTTCAGATTATTCTTTTCTACGATGGAAAGGGCTCCGCTGGTGTTGTAAAGGAAGAGGTCGCTTTCCGAATCGACGATGAAGATGGCGGTGATATCGGAAGAGGTCATGATCTTGGATTCCAGGACATCGAGCAAAGAATTGCGGTTGACGTAGTCCATTTCCGGTGATCCGCTTCGTATCTCGTTTTTGCGGTAGATGACGCTGGAGACATCATAGAGGTGCTCATAAATGGAGTTGAGGCGGTTGTCGATGGAAGAAGCCCAGGCAGATGCGATCTGGCTCTTGTCTTTGATGACCGTCTGCCGGTAAAAGGAGTCATAGGTCGCGGAAATCACGATAAAAAACAGAAGCGAGGATATCAGAATTCCGCTTATCAGGATCAACATCTTTCGTATGAGTGACTTTTCCATTGGCTTACCTTCATTATACAAAAAACAACTGCCGCGGAATGCGGCAGTTGTCATCGATCAATTTTCAGATGATTCTATTTGTTGACCTTGATCCATTCATCGGCCTGTGCCTGGTAGTCGGCAACGATGCGGTCGATACCGGCATCCTTGAGGGCCTGCAGGAATTCAGGATACTTCTCATCCGGATTGACATCACCGTACATCAGAACGTTGGAGTACTGTTCAACGACGTTGGAAACAGCAGTTACTTCGTTCATGACGTTGGTCGTCAGAGGAATGAAACCATAGAGCGGCGGGATCCAAGCCTTTTCGAATAAGATCTTGCCGTATTCGCCGTTGGAACCAGTTTCGTTTCCGCTTTCGTATTCAAGGAAGAAGTCAAAACCGTTACCGATCATACCGCAGGAATACATGCAGTTGTAAGGTACAGAGTTGAAGTCTAAGCCTTCCGGATATCTGATCTTGGTGTGATCTTCATTCCATACATAGTCCTGACCTTCTGCACCGTAGATGAGGGAATCCCATACAAACTGGTCGGTGTAGAGCAGGTTGATGAATTTTGCAGCGGATGCAGGATCCTTGCAGGAATGAGAGATACCGATACCTAAGGTGTCAGTCATCATGTCATCGATACCGATGGAAACAGCACCGAAGTTTGCACCGTAAGTATTGGTGGTTGAGAACATCGTGGCAATGGAATCGACATCGTTGGAGTGACCCATGATGACGCCCTTTGCGGAACCGCCCATGACAACAGCGTCATGGCTTAAGGTGTTCGCAGAACCTTCCGGATCAGCGTAACCTTTCTGACGGAATTCATATGCCTTGTAGATGGCGTTCTTGAAAGCATCAGTTTCGTAGTAGTTGACTAACTTGGTGTCTTCACCGACGGTTGCCGTGTAAGTACCGATCTGTGAAGTGTGTGTTTCCAGGTTGTAGAGTCTGTTGAACTGATCGCAGTAAACCAGGAAGTGCTCATCCGGATAAGCGACCTTGAGTTCAGCCAATGCATCACCTAAGGTATTGATGTCGGTAACCTTGGATACATCGACACCGGCTGCATCAACCATGTCTTTGTTGTAGATCCACTTCCAGTCAAGAACGGTACCGAAGTAACGCGGCATCATGAAGGTCTGACCGCCGACTCTGCCGGAACCCATGATTGGCTTAATCATGTCGTAAGTCGGTTTGAGTTCGTTTTCAAGATACGGATCAAGCGGAATGATATAACCGTTGTCTGACCAGTTGGCAACATCGAATACCTGGACGATATCGACAGAGCCGTCACCGCCGGCTGCCAGTTCCATCGGAATGGAAGTCAGGTAGTCACCGATCGCAGTGATTCTTAATTTGATCTTGTAATCTTTCTCGCCTAAGGTGTTGAGCAGATAATCGTTGATCTGGTCTTCTACTTTCTGTGTCGCTTCCAGAGCCGGAACGATGAACAGAGTAGACATATCAATCGTAATGACAGATGGTTCGTCTGCTTCCTGCTGACCGCCGCCGTTGCCTGAAGAACATGCAGTGACAGAGAACAACATGAGCAATGTGACCAGGATGGTTAAAAGTTTTTTCATTATTTCTCCTAATAAATCCTTTCTTTAATCTCATTTAAGCATGGCGGCCATCTCCATTTCTTTTAAAAAAAAGCACTGCAATTTCAAAAAAGATACTTCTTTAAAAAACAGATTGGTAAAACTTGAAAATCAATGACACTTTTTTAATATTCTTTGGAAGATGACTTTTTTACAATGAAAGCAGTTATAAGGAGAACTTTTATCATGTCAATCCTACATGTTCGATTCCGGGCGGAATCTCTAGCTCAAAACGGTGAATTCTATATGCATCTGCCGCCGAAGACACCTCCTTTCTTTATGAAAGACAATCCTTACTACCAGAGAGAAAGAAAGGTCATGGTCTTATTGCACGGTTATACCGGTGATGCGACGGACTGGCTCTACAATTCGGCCGCTGCCGATCTGTCGATGCGCTACAACCTGGCCATCGTCATGCCAAACGGCGGCATCAGCTTCTATCTGGACAGAAAGCCCACCGGACGTCAGTATGCCAAGTTCATCGGCGAAGAACTGATCGATTATTTAAGGGAGACGTTTGGTTTAGCCATGAAGAAAGAAGACACGCTGATCGGCGGTGTCTCGATGGGCGGCTTCGGCGCCTTCCATATCGGCCTGGCTTATCCGGAACGCTTCAGCGGTGTCATGGCTTTGTCGTCCGCTTTGATCATCCACCAGCTAAAGGAAATGAAGCCGGACATGCCGGCAACGATGGCCAATTATGAATATTATGTCGAGACTTTTGGCGATCTTCTGAAAGCAGAAGACAGCGACTATAATCCGGAAGTCTTATTCAAAAAGAATAAGGAAAAGGGCATCGCCAATCCGAAGATCTATATGGCTTGCGGTGCGCAGGATTTCTTATTGGAACCAAATCATCAGATGCGCGATTTCTTAAAAGAAGAAAAAGCCGATTTCACCTATGAGGAAGAAGACGGTGTCCATGACTGGTCGTTCTGGACGCCGCATGCCTACAAAGGCATCGAGTATCTGTTAAAGAAATAGTGAGGGGAGAATACGATGTCAGATTTTGAAAATGCAAAAGTTTTAGTGGAACAGGGTTACCTGCAGGGTTATTGTGAGGAAGGCGTGAAGATCTTCAAGGGCATTCCTTATGCAGCACCGCCGATCGGCAAAAACCGCTTTGCCCATCCGCAGAAGCCGGGACGCTGGAGAGGGGTAAGAAAGG
>ONXX01000125.1 GCA_900321955.1 uncultured Bacillota bacterium
CGGTCGAAATGAATCCGTCATTTTCTAAAAGTCCGGCACATTCGGCGACAACGCCGAAGGGGAGGCTCAGAGCAGATGAAAGTCCGTCATAGTCGATACCGGGTGATCTTTTCACCTCTTCCAGAATTTCGAGAATTGCCCCTACTTTATCTGAAGGTAGGCTTCCGCGGTAGAATCTCTCTGCGTTTTGAAGAACATCCTCCCGTGCTTTCTTGGACGTCTTTGAAAGCCCCAGCCTTTCAGGGAGATCTTCGAGGCTGTCGATAATCTCGGCCATTTGTTTTCGGATAAGGGAGTTGCATCCGGCTGATTTTTTGTCGTCAACCCTGCCTGGCAAAGCGTAAACATCTCTTGAATAGTCATTTGCGTACCTTGCTGTAATAAGGCTGCCGCCTTTTTCGGCAGATTCAATGACAATAGTCGAAGATGAAAGACCGGCGATGATTCTGTTTCTGCTGGGAACCCATATCTATCTCACATTTAAAACAGGAATCGTTCAGAAACGGATCTTTAAAGGGATCGGCGAATCATTGAAGAACGATCCGAACAAGAAGGGCGATCTTTCGGTCTTCGGCTCTTTGATGACCGCCTTGTCTTCGACGATCGGTACCGGCAACATCATCGGTGTCGGCACGGCGATCGCCATCGGCGGTCCGGGCGCTGTCCTTTGGACCTGGATCGGCGGTCTGTTCGGCATTGCCACCAAATATGCCGAATCCTTCATTGCCGTCAAATACCGCAAGAAGGATGCAGACGGCGCCTATGTCGGCGGTGCAATGACGGCCTTTGAACATCTGGGAAAACCGCTCATGGGCAAGATCTTTGCCTGGTGCTGTGCCCTGGGTGCCTTTGGCATCGGCTGTTCATCCCAATCCAAATCTCTGGTGGATATCATGCACAACACCTTCAATACGAACAATGTCGTCGTAGCCCTGGTGGTCTGTGCCTTGACGGCTTTAGTCGTCTTCGGCGGCGTCAAGTCGATCGCCAGAGTCTGCGAACGTCTGGTTCCTTTCATGTCGATCGTCTATGTCTTGGGCTGTATCGTCATCCTGTTTATCAACATCCGCTACATGCCGGCTACGATTTCCTTAATCATCTCATCGGCTTTTACCTTCAAGGCAGCCGCCGGCGGTTTTGTCGGCAGCAGCATCATCTCGGCTGCCCGCGCCGGTATTGCCAGAGGTCTGTTTTCCAATGAAGCCGGTATGGGTTCGGCACCGCAGGCTTCGGCTGCTTCGGTCGCTGCCAATGCCGTCAAGCCGGCTCTGGTCGGTTCAACCGGTGTCTTCTGGGATACGGTGGTGGTCTGTCTGATGACGGGTCTGGTCATCGTTTCTTCGATCATCGGCAATCCTGATATTTCCTGTATCCTGGCGGATGGTTCGATCATTTCCGGTTCCGGTCTGGTATCGGCATGTTTCGGCCAGATCCCTTATATCGGCAAGCCGCTTCTGACTTTCGGCATTTTGACCTTTGCCTATTCGACGATCCTTGGCTGGAGCTATTATGGCGAAAACTGCATCCGTTATCTTTTCGGCAAGAAGATGATCCGCTATTATCAGGTCTTATGGATCATCGTCATCTTTGTCGGTGCCATCGTTTCGGAAGGCGCCGTATGGACTCTGGCTGATATCCTCAATGCGGCAATGTGCATTCCAAACGTTATCGCTGTTTTGCTGCTGAGAGATCAGATTGCGAAAGAGACCCGTTACTATCTCTATGAAGACCATCTGGAGGAGATCGATCCGAGTCTGCAGTAAATATCACAATTCTTTCATAAAATGTCCTTACAATAAAAGTATGGAAAAGACAAATGTTTTATTCCTGCTGACACCTAAGACACAGTTGGCCTGTCTGAAGGATTCGATGAATGTGCGTCAGGCCTTGGAAAAGATGCGGGCTCATGGATTTACCGCCATCCCGCTGATTTCGGAGGAAGGGGAATATCTGGGAACGATATCGGAAGGCGACCTTCTGTGGCATATCGTCAACGGTGAAAAGATCTCCATGGAGGATCTGGAAGAAACAAAGATCACATCACTGCTTCGCAAGAACCGCTTTCCGGCCGTCAAGGTCGATGCCGAGATCGGCGAACTGGTGAATCTGATCATCAATCAGAACTTTGTTCCGGTCGTTGATGACCGCAATGTGCTGATGGGCATTGTGACCAGAAGAAGAGTCATGCAGGAACTTTTCAAAAACTGAAATAATTACTGAAAAATAAGGCTTTCATTATTGAAATAAGGTATGAAATTTCATATAATTGTAAATGCCTTATTTTTTAATTTTTAAGCCCCGGAAACTTAAAGGAGAAAAAATATGCGTCAGACAACTATGCTGAAACCAGCAGAAGTTAAAAAAGACTGGTATGTAGTTGATGCGAGTGGTAAGAACCTTGGTAGACTTGCAACACAGTGTGCTGCAATCTTAAGAGGCAAACACAAGCCGACTTTCACACCAAACGTCGATTGCGGTGATTACGTCATTATCGTAAACGCTGCAAAGGTCGTCTATACAGGCGATCAGGAAAATAAGAAGATCTACTACCACCATTCAATGTACCCGGGAGGGTTGAAGGCGAGATCGATCGGAAAGATGAAGAGAGAATATCCTGTTGAATTAGTGGAGAAAGCAGTTCAAGGTATGCTTCCACACAACAAGTTGGGTGATCGTATGAGAACTCATCTGTATGTCTATGAAGGTGCTGAGCATCCTCATACCGCTCAAAAGCCAATTGAGCTTAAATAAGGAGAAAATCAATGCCTAAAAAGAAATCAAATGTAAATTACCTTGGAACAGGAAGACGTAAATCCTCCGTTGCCCGTGTCTATATGACTCCGGGTACCGGTAAGATCACCGTCGGAGAAAAAACTCTCGAAGAATATCTTCCGCAGGAAATCTTAAGAATGGTCGTAAAATCTCCACTGGTTGAAACTGGTACAGAAGGTCAGTACGACATCTATATCAACGTTCACGGTGGCGGTATGACAGGCCAGGCCGGTGCTATGAGACATGGTATCGCCCGTGCATTACTGGAAGTCGGTGAAGACTTCAGACCTGTCTTAAAGAAAGCAGGCTTCTTAACTCGTGATTCTAGAGCGAAAGAACGTAAGAAGTATGGTTTAAGAGGAGCTCGTAGAAGACCTCAGTACTCAAAGCGTTAATTTTCTGGATTACGTTTAAAGCACTCCGCAAGGAGTGCTTTTTCTTTACTTATAACGGTAATTGGCCGGATAACGGTTTTTTAATATGCCTTTGGCGACTTTGCCAAAGCCCAAAGGGAAGTCGTCCACGCAAACTAAGACCAGGCCTTCGATCCCTTTGTCTTTGACATCCAGTGTCTCGCATTTCAGATAGCGCAGAACTCTTGGATCATCATTTGACAGGGACAGGATCTTTGGATATTCCTTTTCTTTTAATGCCAGGGCAAGGGCCTGGGAAGCTTCGAAGCGTTCGTGTCTGATCTCCCCCAGGAACAAGCCGGATCGTAGGATCCTGGCCTTTTCCATCGGCAGCCTGTAAGGCGGCAGGAGATAGAGTTTATCATTTCGAAGGATGAGATCGCCATTGTTTAAAACGCTGTGAAAATCATCCGGGATCAGCTTCTGAAGATTCTGCGGGATCGAAATGTTATGCGGCGATTCTTTTGGCGCATCGCCTTTTTTTGAAAGCAGGGCGACAAAGTGTCCTTCCCCTTTGATGCGGTGAGGATAGAGACGAACACAGCCTTTTGTGTTCTTGGTTTTGCCGCACGCAAAACCTTCACAGGGGTCGATTGCTACGACACTCAGACTTGGATCAACGGAAAGGATGTGTTCGATGATTTCTTCATCTTCCCTGATGTCAAAGGTACAGGTCGAATAGACCATCATGCCGCCCGGTTTGAGCAGCCTGGCCGCCGCTTCGATGATCGTTTTC
>ONXX01000134.1 GCA_900321955.1 uncultured Bacillota bacterium
CAGGATATCGGTATCCGCAAGGTCGTGGAAACCAGAAACGGTCTGACTTTCGAACTTGGTACTTCGTGCAATGCGATTGCCAGACGCATCAACAAAAAGTTGATCAAAGAGACTGCCTGAAACTTTGCTGTATGAAATACTTTTCAATTATTGACATTTCTTACAAGTTTGAACTAAAATTGAATAGTATTTGAGAAAGGTGGCTTATTATGGCAGCAAAAAGAACGTATCAACCTAGTAAAAGAAGACGCCAGAATGTCCACGGCTTCAGAGCCAGAATGAAGACAGTCGGCGGTCGTAAGGTATTATCCAGACGTCGTGCTAAAGGCAGAAAGGTATTATCCGCATAAAGTCACTCAGGTGACTTTTCATTTATTATGAAAAAGCTCTATCGGGTCAGAAAAAACGAAGAGTTTTCCAAGATCATCGCTTTGAAGCATTCGGCGGCGAATGCCTTTTTTGTTGTGTATTCTTCTCCTAAAAAAGAAGGAAATGCCAGAGTCGGCATCTCGGTCTCCAAGAAGCTGGGCAATGCCGTGGAACGCAACCGCATCAAGCGCCAGGTCAGAGAGATGACAAGGGCGATCGTGGACTTTGAAAACTGCCCGAAAGACCTCATTGTAATTGTCAGAAAACCCTATTTAAACAGGGCTTTTTCGGACAATAAAAATGATTTGGAAATAGCGATTAAAAAGGCTATAATATAACAGTATGAATAAGGAGCACTCTATGAAAAGTAAACGCTTAAAACTGATTTTATCGCTCATAGCTTTGGCGTTTGTATTGACCGGCTGTTCTACTTCAACCGAGCTCATTACATTAGATACAACATTCTCGGAGACAATGAATGACGGTTTCCTTTCCGCCTTCATCACCTATCCGCTTTCTCAGGCGATCAACTGGCTGACACCGCGTACCGGTATCTTCCTGGCGATCACGATCGTTACCATCGTCATCAACGCTATCGTTCTGGCCTTCACTTTCAAGTCCAGTGTTGCGATGCAGAAGATGCAGGAGATCCAGCCTGAATTACAGAAGATCCAGGCCAAGTACGAAGGCAGACAGGACGAAATGTCCCAGCAGCGTATGGCAATGGAAATGCAGCAGGTTTACAACAAGTACGGCATCAACCCGCTTGGCTCTCTGGCTGCAACATTCATCCAGTTCCCGCTTTTGATCGGTATGTACAATGCCGTCAGAAGATCGGATGCGGTTGCCCATGCGACCTTCTTAGGCACCAACCTGTCATTGTCGCCGTCACAGTCGATCCCGGCAAAAGAGTGGCTCAACCTGGTCATCTTTGTTCTGATGATCATCTGCCAGTTCATTTCGATCAAGATTCCTCAATGGCTGGCCGAGAAGCGCGGTAGAGAAGAAGCTGAAAAGCACCATAAGACTTACAAGAAGCCGGAAAACCAGAATCAGACGATGACCTACGGCATGCTGGCAATGGTCGCAGTTGCGATGTTCTCCATTCCGTCCGCCGTTGGACTGTATTACTGTATTTCTTCCATCGTCAATATTGCGAAGACTCTTGTAATTGATCAGATGACACACAAGGAGGCATAAGGATGAAACAGTATACCGGAAGAACATTAGATGAAGTACTCAACAGCATTGCCAGTGAGCAGGGTTGCCAGGTACAGGATATAACTTACAATGTGCTCGAAGAAGAAAAGGGTGGTATTTTCGGTCTTCATAAGTCGATCACCATCGAAGCTTTCACTTCGAAAGATGTCAAGGAATTTATCTTTGATTATCTCGGTGCCTACTTCACTGAATTAAATCAGGGTGTGGCAATCGAAATCATTGTTGAAAAGGATAAAGAAAAAGAAGATGAACTTCTTTACAGAGTCATCCTCGATGCCGAAAACAATGCGATCATCATCGGCAAGAACGGTCAGACCTTAAGAGCGATCTCTACTGTCCTTAAGGCTGCTGTCAATGCGACCTTCAAGAAGAGAATCAACCTGATCGTCGATGTCAATCACTATAAGGAAGACAGATACAAGAAGGTTAAGGCCATCGCCAGAAGAGAAGCGATCAATGTTGCCAAGACGCACGTTGACTGCGAACTGGATCCGATGCCTAACGATGAAAGAAAAGTCATCCATCAGTATCTGCAGGATTTCAAGAACGTTACGACGGTTTCCGTCGGCGAAGGAAACAAGAGACACCTTTGCATCAAATACGCTCCTGAGAAGAAAGAAGAAGAAACGGAAGCATAACTTCCGTTTTTTTATTAAGGCTGACCGTAATAGCCACGAGGTTTGGCTTCTTCTTCGATCTGTTCTTGCGTTAGTACTGTGATCGGCTTATGGGTACCCAGAGCCAGAAGATAGGTCTCGCAGCTCTCTTCCAGATAAAGCGCTGCCGATAAGGCCTGATCGAGGTCTTTGCCATATGCCATGACACCGTGGTTTTTCAAAATGACACACAAACTGTCACCGGCATATTCTACCGTCTGGATGCCCATGCCTTCATCAGAACTGATGGTGAAAGGCGCAACGTTTACCTGGCCTTTGACTTCTTCCAGCATCGTTGTGGAAATCATCGGCAATACGTCACAAACCAAAGACAGGGCAAGTGCTTTTGGCTGGTGGGTGTGGATGACGGCGTTGACATCCATATGGTTCAGGATATAGAGGATGGCTTTCAGATCGCTTGTCGGTCTGCGCTTTCCATCGATGACCTGTCCCTTCAAATCAAGAACGACGATATCTTGAGGCAGCATCGTGTCATAGGACATGGCTGTCGGTGTGACCAGGACGTGATCATTGATCCTTAAAGAGACATTGCCGCCGGAAAGACGTATGAGACCATAACGTTCCATTTTTCTGGCTGTCTCAATCAGTTCTTTTCGTTTTTCTTCGTATAACATCCTTGTCTCCTTATCTTTGTGCCTCATAAGTTCTTCCGATGGAAAGAAAATGATCGTAGGCTTTCTTAAAATCATCAGCTTTAAAGACCGCCCGGCCGATCACCACGCCATCGGCACCGGCTTTTACGACCTCTTCCAGATTGGAATCGTTGATGCCGCCGTCGACCCAGATTGGGATCCTGTCGCCCAGCATCTGTCTGGCTTCAGTGATCTTTTCCAGTACCGATTTACGAAACGGCAGTCCTTCAACGTCGGCTTCCACCGATACCAGAAGCAGATGATCGATCTGATCCAGATATGGTTTTATATAGATTAAAGGTGTTTTCAGATTCAGCGCGATCGATGCTATTTTATTGTATTTATGAACAGTGGAGAAGAATAGCGAAGGATAATTCAGAGTCTCGATATGGGCAGAGATCATGGCGACCTTGCTCAAACATAGGGCTTCGACATAATCCATCGGATTGTTTACTTCCAGATGGGCGTCAAGTTCCACATCCGTACATTGGCAGATCTGTTCGACCATATCCATGCCGAAGCTGATCCCCCTGACGAAGTGACCGTCATCGATATCCAGATGCAGATGTTCGAAGTCTTTTGATTTCTTCAGAACATTGCGCAGATCCATCAGGTCTGCGGAATAGATGGATGGACTTACGGTAAACATATCAGACCTCCTGTAATGATTCTGCCAGCTGATCAAGGGCTTGCAGGGCTTTTTCGTAGCGCTCATATTTTTCGGCGTAGATCTTCGCGTAGCGCTTGCGCGGGATGTAGGTTTTGAAAGGACGGACCATGACTTCGACGCCTTGTTTCAGATCTTCAAAGACGCCGCATGCCACACCGGCGCC
>ONXX01000151.1 GCA_900321955.1 uncultured Bacillota bacterium
ATCAGTTCGCTTTCCTTGCGGAACATCCCTTCGCCGGAACACGGGGCATCCAGAAGGATCTTGTCGAAGAAGGCTTCGTACTGTTTCAAAGAAGTGACGTCTTCCGCCATGACATAGGCATTTTTCACGCCCTGGCTTTCCAATGTCTTCAATAAGACCTGGGCTCGGCTGACGGAAATGTCGTTGGCGATAAGCAGACCGCTTCCGTTTAGTTTGTTGGCCAGCTTGGAAGACTTGCCGCCCGGGGCAGCGCAGCAGTCCAAGACGATGTCGCCTTCTTCAATGGGCAATACTTCTGCCGGCAACATGGCACTTGGTTCCTGCAGATAATACAAGCCGGCAAAATAATACGGATGTTTGGAAGGAAGATCATCGGGATCATAATAAAAGCCATCACTCGTCCAGGGGATGGGTTTCAGATGAAAAGGAGCGATCTTCAAAAAGTCTTCAACACAGATTTTGGCCGTATTGACCCTGAGGCCATAGACTCTTTCCTCTTCAAAACTTTGAAGATAGTCATCGTATTCATCTTTGAGAAGTTCTTTCATCTTTTCCAGATATTCTTCCGGCAGCTTATTCATATCATTAGTTTACCATCTGTTACAGAGAAGAGAAAAACAAGGTACAAGGTGATTTTTATACGAATAATGATTGTACGGGAAATGAAGTGTCTTCGCTGCGGAAATACGGATCCTTCCTATTTCTATAAGGGATCAAAGGGTTATTACTGCCGGAAGTGCGTCCGCTTTTCCAGAGTCCTGCTGGAAGAGGAACTTTCGGTCTTTGATTATGAGATCGGCAAGGATGTGGAAGAGTACCGTTTTTCTTATCAGCTGACGAAGGAACAAGAGACGGCGTCCAGGATGTGCGTGGAAGCTTTGAAGGAGAAAGACGTTTTGCTTCACTGCGTCTGCGGGGCGGGCAAGACGGAGATCAGTGTTCAAAGTATTGCCCATTACCTGTCTCAAGGGCTCAGGGTCGCCTATGCGATCTCCCGCAAAGAAGTGGTCATCGAATTGGCAGACCGTTTTCAGAAGATTTTCCCCAAGGCAAAAGTGGCGGCGGTCTATGGCGGCCATCACGAAACACTGACAGGGGATCTGATCGTCTGTACCTGCCATCAGCTTTACCGCTATTATCAGACCTTCGATCTTCTGATACTGGATGAGGTGGACGCCTTTCCGGTCAAGGGCGATGAAATGCTGATAAATATCGCTCTGTCTTCCTGCAAAGGAAGAGTGATCTTCTCGACGGCTACGGTCGATGAAGATTTAAAAAAGATCCTGCGTCAAAGGAAGTTGAAGGAGGTTGAAGTCTTTGTTCGTCCTTCGCACAAGCCTCTGTCAATTCCAAAGCTGATCTATCTGCCTGAAGCGCTGTCCTTCTTTCTGCTGTTTCGGATGATGTCATCGATGGCCAACCGATGTATCATTTTTGTTTCCAGCAAGAAGAAGTGCCGCCGTCTGTACCAACTGCTGTCGAAATTCTATTCCTGCACCTATGTGTATTCCGATCTGGCGAAACGAAAGGAAAACATCGAAGCCTTTCGAAAGGGGAGGTTCCGCTTTCTGATCTCGACCAGTGTCATGGAAAGAGGAATCACCATTCCCGATGTTTCGGTGATCATTCTTCACTATGGAAAGACATTTGATGAGGCGAGCCTCATACAGATGCTGGGCAGAGTGGGAAGAGGAGTAGGAAATACGGAAGGTTCTTCAGCCTTGTTCTGCGATCGCAAACGAAAGGAGGTCAGGGATACGATCGATTATCTGAGACTTGCCAACAGCCATTTATGAGGTGTCTGTATTGTGACAAGGAGATTGAAAAGTACACCTTTCGCTCACTGTTTCTCAGGCCGGACGAACTGTGTCCGGAATGCCGCAGGAAACTGAAAATAAAGCGGAAGATCATTCAGGCCGACGGCTTTGAAGTGGAGTCCTTTTATGACTACGATGGTTTTTTCAAAAGCCTGCTTCTTCAATACAAGGAGTGTCACGATGAGGCGCTCAAGGATGTTTTTCTTTATGATGTAAAAGAGTACATCGAGCTTCGCTACCACGGCTATCATCTGCTTTGTATCCCCAGCAGCAGAAGAAAAATCGCAGAAAGAGGTTTTGACCATCTGAAAGAGATGTTTCGAACGGTACAAATGCGCAGACTCGAAGGTCTGTTCATGAAGGAAGAAATGTCTCAGGAGGGGAAGGATCTGACCGCAAGAAGACAAATGCGAAGCAATTTCCTGTACAAAGGGCCATTTGCCGATAAAATCCTTATTGTTGATGATGTAATTACGACCGGTTCGACCTTAAAAGGGGCTTTTGAGGCTGTTTCCGGGCATGCGAAAAGGGTCAAAGTTTTATCATTGGCTTACAAAAACATTACTTTACATTATTAAAACAAAGTATGATAGAATATAATTCATAAAAGGAGAATAAGGAAATGTTAGGCAAGGTTAAAAGATTCAACAAGGTTAAGGGATTTGGCTTCATTACAGCAGATGACGGTCGTGATGTCTTTTTCCATTATTCTCAATTACTCATGGATGGCTACAAAACCATTAATGAGGGTGCACCAGTTGAATTCGAATTAGTTGAAGGCGATCGAGGTCTTCAAGCTCATAATATACAAGAGATAAAAGAATAATTGAGAAACACAAAAGAAGTTGGCCTGATAAGTCAGCTTTTTTTGTTGTGCTATAATAGTATGGAATTGGAGATATATAATGGGTTTATTTGATAAATTATTCAATAGTGATAAAAAGATCTTAGCCGAAGTGGAAAGGGCAACCGTTCCTGTCGACCAGCTGAAGGACCAGATGGCCGCTTTAAGCGATGAACAGCTGAAGCACAAGACCGTGGAATTCAAGGAAAGACTGGCAAACGGAGAGACCCTTGATGATATTCAGGCGGAAGCTTTTGCGGTCGCCCGTGAAGCGGCTAAAAGAGTCATCGGCGAATTTCCTTTCTTCTGTCAGCTGGAAGGTGCCTATGTCTTACACCGCGGCGATATTGCCGAGATGAAGACCGGTGAAGGCAAGACCCTGACTTCCGTCATGGCCGTCTATCTGAATGCCTTGGAGGGCAAGGGCGTCCATGTGGTCACCGTCAATGAATACCTGGCACAGCGTGACAGCGAGTGGATGGGCCAGATTCACCGTTTCCTCGGCCTGACCGTTGGTCTCAACCTGCGGGCTTTGACGCCGGCACAGAAGCGGGCAGCCTATGAGTGCGATATTACCTATACGACCAACTCGGAAGTCGGTTTCGACTACCTGCGTGACAACATGGTCACCAGAGTGGAGGACCGTGTCCTTCGTGAACTCAACTTCGCTTTGGTCGATGAAGTCGACTCGATCCTGATCGATGAATCAAGGACACCGCTCATTATTTCCGGC
>ONXX01000135.1 GCA_900321955.1 uncultured Bacillota bacterium
TTCAAAGAAGGAATGGTCAGGACCGTGGTTTTTCCCTCTTTATTCATATAGATCATCGCTTCCGGCATGATGTGTGCGCCGGCAATCCTGGCATGGCTGTTGCCACAGTTGCGCTGCCAGAAATAGGATGTGCATTCTGCCAGATACTGGAAACTCGGTCCGCTGGCAAACAGCAGTCCATCCAAACCGGTCTTTTGAAATGCTTCAAAACATCTTTTTCTTCTTTCGGACATGAACATAGCTTTTCCCCTTTGCATGATGAGTATGTATTCTTATTATTAAGTATACTATCCTTTGGACAGGATCAACGGTACGAAAGAATACAAAAAAACTGCCGATATACTTCATCGGCAGTTCATTTGTGTTTTCTTGCACTTACTGTGCTGGGTTTAGCGAACCCGTAATTTTTACACTTTGTGTTTTTTAAATTTTAGATATTGGCAGTGGTAGATTAGTCTGTCTGGTTTTGAATCAGACAGCAGACGGTACATTGATCTTTCCTCCATAGGAATCTTCAATGTTTTGATCAGACAGCTTACCACTCATCGGCCGCTGATCACCCGGTCCGATGAGGGATTAATGAATTTCTTTCAGAATCTCCTTCATATAATTCCTCCTAAATTTAACTTCTCTTATCCGGCCCCCGCCGGATCTTAATTATCTTTTTCTCTCTCTTTACACCTTCATAGTAACAATTTTTATAAGAAAGAAAAGTCTGTTTTTTCCAAATTTTTTATGAGATAATAATCTTGTTGGGGCGATCTGTAAAATACAGACCGTTTTTTTATTTAATTTTTCGGCATATACCAGTAGGAACGCGAACCGTGCAGATAGGTTCTGGAGCCTTCCGGCATCTGGGTGATCGCATTAAAGACGTTGTAGTAATCGCCTGCTCCATAGGAAAGACAGAATGCACCCATGGTTCCCAAAACGGTTTGTGAAGGATCGATCAGAAAGATCACAAAAGGAATCAGTCCGAAGACGATATTCGGAAGCAAGGACATGAAGACAAAGCCCCACTTTGAGAAGGTTCCCGGTCCTACCACAAACAACATTCCCTGTTTGATGTTGGAATACATGTAGACATCGCCCGGGAAACAGATGCCATGCAAGAATTCATGCGGCACCAGCGTCAGAATCGACAGAAACATGCCAAGCATGCTGTAAGGCTGTTTGCCTACCATAAAATAGATGCCCATCGTAACTACGAAAATCGCAATCGAGATGACAGAAGCGATGACAGAAAGCTTGCCCATCGTCTCTGCTTCCTTGAAGGCGACATGGCCCTCTTCGTGTTCATGGCAGATCAGTGTTTCCGGATCGCCGTTATAGGTTCCTGCATAATGGAATTTTGTCATTTGATCTCCTTCCTAACAATTTCCCGTATAGACATAGTGTAATTCTTCACGGGCGATTTCCGCAAGGCGGTAGATCAGATCCACATCGGTGGCTTTGCGGTCTGTCATATGGAACTGCGGGAAAAAACGTGAGATATGAAGCGGCACCTCTCTTCCGTTCTGTAAGGAAGCAATCCATCTTGTCATCTGCCGCATCTCTTCTTCACTGTCGTTTTCCCTCGGAACGATCAGCGTAGTCAGTTCGACATGGCAATGTTTTACCGCTTCTTCAATGAAAGACAAAACCTCAGCCAGATCCCCTTTCAGGACATCACGATAGTATTCTTTCTTAAAGCCCTTGAGATCGATGTTCATCGCATCGATGTAAGGCAAAACCTCTTTTAATACAGGAAGTCCTGCTTCGCCATTGGAAACCAGCACGCACTTCATGTCATGTTCATGAAACAGCTTAGCGACATCCCTTACATATTCATAAGCGATCAAAGGTTCATTATAGGTAAAGGCAATGCCGATATTGCCTTTTTCTTTTAAGCCAAGGCCGATATTCAGGACATCTTCCGGTGAAAAGTAGTTTCTCGCTTTGCGCATAAGCTTCCTTCGACCAGGTGATCGAGTAGTTCTGACAGAAAGGACAGCGGATGTTGCAGCCATAGCTGCCGATGGAAAGGATCTTGGTTCCGGGAAAGAAACGGCGTAACGGTTTCTTCTCGATCGGATCCAGAGCCATCGATGTGAGCCTTCCATAGGCATAGGATTTTACTTCCCCTTTTACATTCCATCTTGCCCCGCAGAAGCCGAATTCGCCTTCCTTGATGTGACATTGACGGAAACAGACATTGCAGACCGCTGTCTCACTCATGGCGGAAGACCTCGAAACGTTTCAGCTGGTATGGCTTCTGCAGATCGATACGGCCTTTGCGGGCAGCGATGGAAATCTGTTCATCGACATCATCGATACCCTCCAGGTCCGGCAGAAGCAGGCCCTTTTTATTTCCCTGGGAAACAATGACACCATAGCGTTTCACATCCAGATCGTCCTTCGATGCGATCTTTTCCGGAATGCTCAGGACATCGACACTGATGTCCAGATAAGCCAGTTCATCAGCCCGCACCGGATCAAAACGCGGATCCCTGGAACAGGCGGAAATCGCGTTGAGAATGATCTCCTCACCGATATTATTCGCCACCGCCAGGATCGTGCCGATGCAGCCTCTGAGCCTTCCCTTTTCATGGATCGACACAAAGGTTCCGGCTCTTTGATTCAGCATCTCTTCCGGCAGATCCTCCGGCACCTTCATCTGCCGGCCGCTTAACACATAGGTTTCAATCGCCTTCCTGGCCAGTCTGACATAGGCATCGGCCGTTTTCTCTTTTTCGATCAACTGTTTACGAATTCTTTCTTCATACTGCTTCAGAAAGAAACGATCCCTGTCTTCCCCTTCAGGATAAAAACTGCAGATCCCATAACCGACGCCGGTCACATCCTGATGAGAGTATTTCGTTGCCCTGACGCTCAAGCCATCAAAGGCACCGGCCATGATGACAAAGGAACGGTGTCCGCATTCGGCCGCCTTGTCGCAGAAATCTTCGGAAAAATCAAAGAGCTCACCAAAGGCTGCCCTGGAACAGACATCCATGATCCTTTCGTCATATTCCGGTCCTTCCTTGGCGTAGCCATAGGGACCGTAGTACTGCAGCTTATGGGACAGATCACCGCTGGCGATAAAGACCGCGCGGGTATTTGTCTTTTCACAGGCCTGTCTGATTAACTGACCGAGATGATAGTGCCTGGACAGGTCCAGGCCGGACAAACCGATCCGAACGATCTTGCCGCCCTTGTATTTCCTGCGTATGAAATACAAAGGCACCATGACGCCATGGTCCAGTAAAGGATCCCGCTCACCATAGATGCCTGCCGGGAAGTCTTCGCCTTCCGCCAGTTGGCAGATCTTGCTGACCAGTCTTGTATCATAGACTTCATCAAACTTCGTATCCGGATCGCGGTAACGTTCAAAAGAACCGGAAGCTCTTTCCTTGGGCGAGATATGAAAGTAGTCGGCATACATGACCGTATGCGGACTGGTAAAAATGATCGTATCCGGTGCCAGAGCGGCGACTTCATCGCCGACCTTCTCGTAGGCATCGATCGTCTCCTGGATCTGTTTTTCTTCTCCCTTTCCCACACCCGGAATAATCAAAGGCGGATGGGGCACCATAAAACCGGCTAAGATGGACATACATGTCTCCTTTCTTTTAACGGTACTCACAATCGATCAGATGATCGTTGACGATACCGATCGCCTGCAGGAACGAATAGGTGATCACCGGTCCGACAAAACTCATTCCCCGTTTCTTCATGTCGGCCGACATCCGTCTGGACACTTCGTTCTCTACCGGCATCTGCTTCACATCCTTCCAGCGTCCGTCGATCACCTTTCCCTCACAAAACGACCAGAGATAGGCATCAAAGGATCCGAATTCTTTACGGATCTTTTGAACCGCAAGCGCATTCTTGCGCACGGAAAAGATCTTGCTGCGGTTGCGGATGATCCCTTCGTTGTTCAATAAGCCATTCAGTTCTTCATCCGACATTTCCGCACATAGATCGATGTCAAAATTATGGAAGGCCTTTTTATAGGCATCCCGCTTATGCATGATGCAGCTCCAGGAAAGACCGGTCGAAGCTCCCTCCAGGCATAACATTTCAAACGCAAAACGATCATCGTGGTTTTCCTTGCACCACTCGTGATCGTGGTATTCTTCCAGGATCGGATCTCCCTCATACCAATGACGGCACTGACTCATTTTACTCTTCTCCTGTCAGGCCATAGCCGATCTTAAGCCAGGCCTCCTTTTTCTCGATTCCTTCATTGGATGCGTACCAGTTGGAAGGAAGCTTTCCGTTAAATGGTTTTTCGCCAAACAAGACACTTGCCACGCCTTCACCTTCGCTGCCCGGCAGATAGCACATGACCACGCTGTTCCAGTCATTGATATAGTCGCTGATGAAGACGTGTCTGCCCGCAACAAGCAGCGTAACGATCGGCTTGCCGTAAGTCCCGGCTTCTTCGATCGCTTCTTTATTTCCCTTCAGACCCAAAGGACCGCAGATATCGATGTTTTCACTGTCGCCGTTCCACTCGGCATAAGCTTCTTCGCCAACAGCCAAAAGGATGACATCCGCCTCTTTCGGATCCTCACAGATCGTAATCTTATGTTTTTTAGAAAGATCGATCAGACCTTCCCTGATCGAAGTCACACCCGGGATATCCTCAACCGGTGAACGATTCCAGTCCAAGGTCCAGCCGCCGCATTGGGCACCGTCATTGTCTGCCGCCGGACCCGTGATATAGATCTTCGTCCCTTCTTTTAATGGCAGCAATTCTCCTTCGTTTTTAATCAGAACAAGACTCTTTTCGACCGCTTCTTTTGCCACCTGACGATAGGCATCGGAACCTACATCCTTTGCCTTCAGCTGAAGATCATCAAACAGCGGATCTTCAAAGACACCGAGTTCCTTTTTCACTTTGAGGATGCGAAGGACCGCATCATCGATCCTCTCCTTCGACAGCTCGCCCTTATTGACGGCTGCTACAATGATCTCGATCGCCTTATCAAAAAGGTCCACCTCCATCAGCATGTCGATGCCGGCATCGATTGCCGTGACCACCTGATCGTAATAGGAGGTCTTCGAGGTATTCTGTATCGCATTCCAGTCGCTGACGATGAAGCCTTCAAAGCCCATCTCGTTTTTCAGCTTTTCTATGAATTCTTTGTTTTCATGCATCTTCACGCCGTTCAAGGCAGAATGGGAGACCATGATCGTCTTGACGCCCGCATCGATCTGCGCCTGATAGACAGCCAGAAGATCTTTAATCTCTTCCTCGCTCAGTCTGGCATCACCGCGGTCGATCAGCCGGTCGGTATCGGAATCTTCCCCTGTGCCATACAAGACATTGCCATCGGCAATATAGTGCTTGGCGCAAGCCAGAAGACCGTTGTCCTGAAGGCCCCTGGTGTAGGCAACAGAAAGCTTTTTGATCATTTCCAGATCACTGCCGTAGCTCTCATAGGTCCTGCCCCAGCGGGGATCGACGGATTGGGCGATACAAGGTGCAAAGTTCCACAACATGCGGCAGATCTTTGCCTCATCGGCGGTGATCTCTCCGATGCGATACATCAGATCCGGATCGTTGGCCGCCCCTAAGCCGATGTT
>ONXX01000136.1 GCA_900321955.1 uncultured Bacillota bacterium
TTAGGCATCGATATCAACGATATCGAAGACATCGAGACCGATGCAGGTCTTGGAAACGGCGGTCTTGGCCGTCTGGCAGCCTGCTTCCTGGATTCTTTGGCTACCTTGACTTATCCCGGATCGGGCAATACGATCCGTTACAAGAACGGTTTATTCAAACAGCTGATTGAAAACTGCGAACAGGTCGAAGTTCCTGACCAGTGGTTAAGAATTGAAAACCCGTGGGAAGTCAGAAAGGCTGACAAGACCGTTGATGTTCGTTTCTATGGCTATGTCGATATCACCAGAGACGCCAACGGCGAATTGCAGTTCCACCGCAAAGACACCGAACATGTCCTGGCTGTCCCGTATGATATGCCGATCATCGGTTCCAACAACGCTGTCGCCAATACGCTGCGTATGTGGAACGCCGAACCGTCTGATGATCTTCCGGTCGGCAGAGATTACCGCAAATATCTTTCCGATGTGGAAGATATCTGTCTGAACCTGTACCCTGATGATACGACGGAAGAGGGCAAGTATTTAAGAATCAAGCAGGAATACTTCTTTGTTGCAGCCGGTTTGCAGACGATCATCAACGATCACCTCAAGATCTACGGCACTTTAGACAACTTTGCCGACAAGGTCGTCATTCAGCTCAACGATACCCATCCGGCTCTGGCGATTCCGGAACTGATGCGTATCTTCATGGATTCCTACAACATTCCTTGGAAGAAGGCCTGGGAGATCGTCACCCATACCTTTGCCTATACCAACCACACGGTCATGCAGGAAGCACTTGAAAAATGGCCGGTGGAATATATCAAGAAGCTCTTACCGAGGATCTATCTGATCATTGAAGAAATCGATTCCCAGTTCAAGAGAGAACTGATTGCTATGGGCAAGAAGCACAACTTCATCGATTCCGTTTCGATCATTCACGAAGGAAACATCCGTATGGCTTTCCTTTCGATCGTCGGTGCTTTCTCGGTCAATGGTGTTGCCAAGATCCACTCCAACATCATCAAGACGGATACGTTCCGTGATTTCTACGAGATCTATCCGAACAAGTTCAACAACAAGACAAACGGTATTACACCGAGAAGATGGTTATTTTACGCTAATCCGGAACTCTGTGCCTTGCTCGATAAATACATCGGTCCGGACTACCGCAAGGATTTCAAGCAGATTGCCAAGCTGATGGATTATGTTGACAATAAGAAGCTGCAGGAAGAATTCCTTAAGATCAAACAGATCAAGAAGGAACAGCTGGCCGACTGGGTCTACAAGAATCATGACATCCGCATCGATCCGAATTCGATCTTCGATTCGATCGCCAAGCGTCTTCATGCCTACAAGCGTCAGCTGATGGACATCATGTATGTCATCAATCTCTACTTCAAGATCAAGGATGACCCGAATTTCACGATGCCTAAGACGACATTCTTATTCGGTGCCAAGGCTGCGACTGCCTATACCTTTGCCAAGAAGGTCATCAAGCTGATCAACTGTGTTGCCGAAAAGGTCAACAACGATCCTGATGTCAACAAGTTCATCAATGTCATCTTCATTCCGAATTACCGCGTCACCGTTTCCGAAAAACTGATGCCGGCATCCGATATCTCTGAGCAGATCTCAACCGCCGGTAAGGAAGCTTCCGGTACCGGTAACATGAAGTTCATGATGAATGGTGCTCTCACCCTGGGTACACTGGATGGCGCCAACGTTGAAATCCGTGAACTGGTAGGGGATGAGAACTGTGTCATCTTCGGTTTGCATGAAGATGAAGTCAAGCAGCTCAAGAAAAATGGCTATAATGCCTATGACTACTACGATCATGATCCGGAAATCAGAAGAATCATTGATTCCCTGAGCGACGGCACATGGTCGGATCGTCCGGATGACTTCAAAGAGATCATCGAAGAATTCAGATGGCGCAACGATGAGTACATGGTACTGGCTGACTTCCACGCGTATTGCGACGCTCATGCCAAGGTCTATGAACTCTACGCCGATCCGCACGAATGGGCTAAGAAGTGCCTGATCAACATCGCCAAATCTGCCTACTTCTCATCTGACCGTACGATCAGTGAGTATGCCCGCGAGATCTGGCACATCGAAAAGATTTAAAAGCAGACAATCGTCTGCTTTTCTTGTGCAAAAAGAGTATAAAAAAAGCATCTTTTGAGATGCGTTTTTTAGCTTAACCTAATGTTGCGATCGTTTTAGCTAAACGAGCTTTCTGCCTAGCAACATAGTTTTTATGTTTTAAATGGCTTGACGCAGCTTTGTCGAGAAGTGAGCTCGCAGCGTTGAATGCAGCAACAGCAGCTTCTTTATCGTTAGCGGCTACAGCAGTGGCAACCTTCTTTAAAGCAGTCTTTAACTGAGACTTCTCAGCTCTGTTCTTGAGGTTAGCCTTAGCATTCGTCAGGGCTCTCTTCTTTTGAGACTTAATATTTGCCATAGATCCTCCTTACCTAATTTACGCTTACTTATTATAAGCAAAAGCCCTGGAAAATGCAATAAATACTGTATAATATTAGTGTTATGAATATCAGTGAATACAAGATCGTTTTCATGGGGACACCCGCATTTGCCTCACATATCCTTGATGGCCTTTACAAGGCCGGTTTTCATATCGTCGCTGTCGTTTCTCAGCCCGATAAGGAATTTGGACGCAAGAGGATTTTAAAGCCTTCCGAGGTCAAGGAAAAGGCATTGGAGCTTGGCATTCCGGTGCTTACCCCGAATAAGATCAAAGATGAATATGAAGAAGTTTTGGCCTATGAACCGGATCTGATCATCACGGCTGCCTATGGCCAGTTTATACCTTCGGTGATCTTAAATTATCCGAAGTTCAAATGCATCAATGCCCATGGCTCCTTATTGCCGAAGTACAGGGGCGGGGCGCCGATTCAAAGAGCCATCATCAATGGCGAAGAAGAGACCGGCATTACCATTCAATACATGGCAAAGAAGATGGACCAGGGCGAGATCCTTTATCAGAAAGCCATTCCGATTGAAATCGAAGATACCAATACTACGATGTTTGAAAAACTCTCGGATCTGGCTTTGGAGATGTTGTTGGAATTTTTGCCGAAACTGTTTAATGGCGATGTTGCACCGATCAGTCAGAATGAAGAAGAAGCGACCTATGCCTGGAATCTGGAAAAGGAGATCGAAGAGATCGATTTTGATGAAGATGTCAAAAAGGTCTACGACCACATACGCGGACTCTTGGATCAGCCGGGTGCTCACTTTGTGTATAAAGACAAGAAATACAAGATGGAAAAGGTCTTCTTTGAATACGAGGAAGGTTGTGTTCCGAATACATTTGTAGGATTGGAAAAAGACTACTTGCGCATTGATTGCAAGAACGGCTTTATCAAGGTCTATCAGATCAAACCGGAAGGCAAGAATTCGATGGATGCCAAGTCCTTCTATAACGGCAATGGTAGAAATATGGCAGGTGAAACACTTGGATAAGAAAAACATCAGAAATTTTTCGATCATTGCCCATATCGACCACGGAAAATCGACATTGGCCGATCGCATCCTGGAACTGACCGATACGGTCTCCAAGCGGGAGATGCAGGATCAGATCCTGGATTCTCTGGATCTGGAAAGAGAAAGAGGCATCACGATCAAACTCAATGTCGTCCAGCTTTCCTATCGGGCAAAAGATGGTCAGGACTATATCTTTCATTTAATCGACACTCCGGGACATGTCGACT
>ONXX01000137.1 GCA_900321955.1 uncultured Bacillota bacterium
CAACGAAGAAAACAAAGGCAATTACGATTTCGTCTTTGCCAACAAGTCGATGGAATTAAAGGAAGGTGAAGTTTCCGAACCGGTCGTATCACAGTTTGGTTACCACATCATCAAGAATGTCGCTACTAGCAATGAAGCTTTCTTAAATGATTACTACTTCTTATCAAGCTTAGAGAGCACCAATCCGAATATGGCTGTCAAAGCCATCATGGAAAAAGGCAAAGAATTAGGCTTTGAAATCAAGAATGAAGAATTGAAAGCACAGATCGATTCTCAGCTGGAGGAAAACTAAGATGAAAAAGATCCTTATTATCGCATTTGCTCTGCTGATGCTGGCGGGATGTTCTGATGCTTCCCACTACTCTTACCTCTCCGATGGCGATGAAGTACTGTTCACCGGACCGAACACCACTTATACAAAGAACGATTTATACAAATCCTTAAAGCTCTCTGCGACCGAAGCAATCTCTTCCGATATCTTGGATAAGATTGCCTTGAAACTGGATGATGTCGATATCGACGCGATCAACGCCGATGCCGATGAACTCATCGAGACTTACAAGTCCTTAGGTTATGAATCCTACATTATCGCTTCCTATGGTTCCATTGAAGCCTACAAGAAATCTTATGTTTCTACCCTGCTTCTCAATGAACTGTCCAAAGCATATGTAAAGAATGATTTCGATACTCTGGTCGCTGAAAAGAAGCCTGTTAAAATGCAGCTTGCTTCCTTCCAGAGCCAGGAAGATGCACAGAAGTGCATCGATGATGTCGCAAACGGTTCCACCTTCGATATGGCAGCTGTCAACAACAACGCTGATGCAGCTCCGCAGTCAAAGGTTTACACCGATGATGATACAAGCTTAGCCTTTGAAGTTAAGGATTACCTCAACTCCACCGATAAGACCGGCTTATCTTCCATCATCATCAACACCAAATCCAGCCAGGATGCCAACGGCAACACGACAGAAACCAACACCTATTATGTCGTCAATGTAGAAAGCAGAAACGTTGAAGACTTCAAGGATGAAGCAATCGAACTGTTTGCCAGCCAGGCTTCCAGTGATGATGTCAAGAAATATTTCATTTCCGCTCACGATATCGAATTCTTCGATCAGGACCTCTACAAGGTCATGTCGAGCGCTTATGAGGAGCTCAAATAATGTGCGTCTTCTGTTCGATCATCAAGGGTGACATCCCTTCCAAGAAGGTCTATGAAGATGATGATACATTAGCGATTCTGGATATCTCGCAAACGACCCTCGGTCATACCCTGGTCATGCCGAAGAAGCATTACGAGAATTTCTTAGAAATGCCAAAAGAAGAATTTGCGGATCTCATGGCAAAAACCCAGACGATTGCCAAACAGGTCGTTGAGAATCTGAATGCCAAGGGCTGCAATATCCTGCGCATTTAACGAAAATAAATTTGATCTGGATGAAGTATTAAATAAAATAGTTCGGTAAGCGCTGAACTATTTTTTTATGGTCTGATTTGAATTCTTTCAATTGAAACTGGTTTCTTGTTTTTCTCATCGATGTCGATCACGACACCGCAGAAGATTCCCGGGCCTTCCGCTATCGTGTAGCGGGTAGGCTCTTTTTTGATATGGGAACGTATCGTTTCATCGACATCCCTGCCGATGATCGAATCATAGGCGCCGCACATGCCGACATCGCTGATAAAGGCACAGCCATTTAATAGACCCTCATCCGCGGTCTGTACATGCGTATGGGTTCCGATGACGACTTTTGCATAATCGCGGAAGTATTCGACAAATACCCTCTTCTCCGCCGTTGTTTCGGCGTGCAGATCGACGAAATAGAAATCCGGATGCAAATGGCTGGTTTTATTTAAAACCTCAATAAAGGCTTCCGGTGCCTCCATATTGGATTCTCCGATCAGAACACTTCCAAGTAAGTTTGTCAGAATAAAACGTAATCCCTTATATTCAATCAGCTTATAGTAATTATCGGAATTGCGTTTGACGTGATTATATGGGATGACCAGACGGTCCATTTCCTCCATATGATCATTGATTTCCGCTTTGGAGAAGGTATGATTGCCCATCGTGACATAATCAATGCCTTCGGCGATGAACTGCTTATAGATCTTATAGGTGATTCCCTTGCCATGGGCTGCATTTTCGCCATTGGCGATCACCAGATCGATCCCGTATTCCTTTTTCAGAGAATATAAAAGCGAAGAGACAATGTCTCTTCCGCTTTTTCCTACGATGTCACCGATAAATAATACTTTCATTACTTCGCAGTTTCCTGAGCTCTCATTTCACGGATGACCGTTACTTTGATCTGACCAGGATATGTGAGTTCGTTTTCGATACGTTCCTTGATCGCTCTGGCAATCATTGTGCACTTGTTGTCATCGACCTTTTCCGGTACGACCATAACACGTACTTCTCTGCCTGCCTGAATCGCATATGCCTTATCGACACCATCGAAATCATTTGCGATCTTTTCAAGTGATTCAAGACGGTTGATGTAGTTTTCAATACCTTCGTATCTCGCACCAGGTCTGGCAGCGGATAATGTATCAGCTGCGGCAACCAGATTGGAGATCAGGTTGTTAGCCGGGACATCACCATGATGCGATTCGATCGCATTGATGACTTCCGGTCTTTCGCCGTATTTCTTGGCGAGTTTGGCACCCAGTTCAACATGTGTGCCTTCCTGTTCGAAGTCGACAGCCTTGCCGATATCATGTAATAAACCGGCACGCTTTGCCAGATTCTGATTTAAGCCAAGTTCTGCTGCCATCATACCGGCAAACGAAGCAACCTCGATGGAATGATCCAGACCATTCTGGCCATAGGAATATCTGTATCTCATACGGCCGATCAGCTTGACCAGTTCTTTGTCGATCTTGCCGATCTGCAGTTTGAAGCAGGCGTCTTCACCATACTTCTGGATGTTGCGGTTCATCTCCTTGGTCGTCTTTTCAACGACATCTTCGATCCTGCCCGGCTGGATTCTGCCGTCTCTGATCAGAGTCTCCAGAGAAAGTCTGGCGATCTCTCTGCGGATCGGATCGAAACAGGAAACAGTGATCGCTTCCGGCGTATCATCGATGATCAGGTCAGCACCCGTTGCCTGTTCAATGGCACGGATATTTCTGCCTTCACGGCCGATGATTCTGCCCTTCATTTCTTCGGAAGGAAGTGAGACAACGGAAACGGTACGTTCCAAAGTTTCATCTTGCGAATATCTCTGGATCGCTGTTGCGATGATCTCTCTGGCGTTTTCAGCCGCCATTTCTTTCGCTTCTTCTTCTTTATCACGGATGAAAGCAGCGACTTCATCTGCCATCTTTGATTCAACAACTTCCATCAGTTCCGAACGTGCTTCTTCCTTGCTCATGTTGGAAACACGCTCTAAAATTGCAATCTGACCATCGATCCTGGATTGCAGTTCTTCTTCCATTTTATCTAGTTGAGCAGCCTTATCGTCTGCCTTTCTTAGCTTTTCATCTAATTTGCGCTCTTTTTGTGTTAAATTTTCATCACGGAAATTCAGAGAATCTTCCCTTCTCTGCAATTTGTTTTCATGATCGAGAACTTCACTTCTCTTCTCTTTGATTTCTTTTTCCGCCTGCAGTTTCAGATCGTAGACCTGTGTCTTACCATCTAAAACGGCTTGTTTAACAGTGTTTTTAGCTTGATTATTTGCTTCATCTAAGATTTTTTGAGCTTCTTTTTTCGCATTCTTGCCGGTAGCAGAATTATACAGCAAGATCAAAGCAGCCCCTACAACTAATCCGATAAAAATGGAAAGTACATCAAAATGCATAAGATTACCTCCATTTCAAAACAAATTTTAAGGCATTAAAACCCTCTCAATTGTACTATATTAGACCGATTTTCACAACTGCTATTTCTACCCGTTAGCTTTGACTACCACTCAAATAAAAAAATGAGAACCTAGTCCTCATTTTCTTTGTTGTACATTTTTTCTTTGATCTGTTCGGTGATCTTGGCATCGATTTCCGGGTTTGCCTGCAGATAAGCTCTGACGGCATCGGAACCCTGACCGATCTTTTCACCGTTATAGGCATACCAGGAACCGGATTTTTCAATGATTCCCATATCGACACCCATATTGATGATCTCGGAAAGATGAGAGATGCCTTCGCCGTAATAGATCTCAACCTGACAGGTCTTGAACGGCGGCGCAACCTTGTTTTTAGCGATCTTGACATTGACCTTGTTGCCGATGACATCCGAACCGCTCTTGATCGCTTCCGATTTACGTACTTCCATACGGATCGTCGCATAGAATTTCAAGGCACGGCCGCCGGTTGTGGTTTCCGGATTGCCGAACATGACGCCGACCTTTTCTCTTAACTGGTTGATGAAGATCGTCGTACAGCCATTGGCATTCATGGCACCGGCCAGCTTACGCATGGCCTTGGACATAAGTCTGGCATGAAGACCGATATTGGAATCCCCCATTTCGCCATCGAGTTCTGCCTGCGGTACCAGGGCGGCAACCGAGTCAATGACGATCAGATCGATCGCACCGGATTTAATTAAGACTTCCGCGATTTCTAACGCCTGTTCACCGGAATCCGGCTGGGAAAGAATGAGTTCGTCGACATCAACGCCCAATGCTTTTGCGTAGCGCGGATCAATGGCGTGTTCTGCATCGATAAAGGCAGCCTTGCCGCCGGCTTTCTGACATTCGGCGATGCACTGTAAAGCCAAGGTCGTCTTACCGGAAGATTCCGGACCGTAGATCTCGATGATTCTTCCTTTTGGAAGACCGCCGACACCCAAGGCCTGATCAATGGCCAGAGAACCGGTAGAGATCGCATCAACATCGACATCGGCATGTTCGCCAAGCTTCATGATGGAACCCTTGCCGTATTG
>ONXX01000195.1 GCA_900321955.1 uncultured Bacillota bacterium
GGAGATGTTTTCTCCCGGCTGACCCTTCCATTCTCCGACGATGAAAAAGTCGCTCATGTCGCCCTTTTCGGCATTTTCCTTCATACGTCTTCCCCGTCTTAAACCATAGTCCCTGGTAAAGGCTTCGATCAGCTTTTCACCTTCTTGTCTGCCTGCGCATTCTAAGATGTGCCTGCACAAAACGGCATAGAGGTACGCGTGATGTCTGATTTCCATAAAATCCTCCCTAAAAGAAAAGGGCTTTCGCCCTTCTTCTTAAGCGTTTGTTTCTTCTTTAACTTCTTCTTTCACTTCTTCTTTTGGCTCTGCTGTCTTAGTAATCGTGTTGTCTTTTTCCATTCTCCACGCTTCATAAGCATCAAGCTCTTTCGCGTTGATCTGCAAAGCCAGAGCCAGTACTGCGATATCATCGATGATGCCGATGACCGGAATCTTATCGGAAATCAGATCCTTGCCTTTTAACATATAGACCAAGGCACCGACCATCGAAACGATGACCTTCGTGGAAACCTCCGTGTATTCCTTTGCCAGATAGCTGCGGATCATCGAGAACATCAAAGGCAGCTGAGCGGCATATTCACCGACACCCGGGATCTCTCTTAATTTTGCTTCGGCACTCTGTAAGATGTTTTCCAAAGCAGCCGTATCTTTCATGATCGCTTCCACTTTTGCGGAAGACTCGTTTAATACTTCCTGGATTTTCTCTTTATTGATTTCCATGATTTAACCTCCGTATTAATTAATCTCATTATAATCATTGATTAAATTTTTCCGCAACGCTCGGTGCATTCTTGGTTAACTTTCTGATCGAAAGATCCTGTGCCTTATCGTTGGCCAGACGCAGATTGCGGTCAGAAGACAGAAGATCGGCCTTGGTTTTTTCCAATGCCTTGATCGTCTTATCGATATCATCGATCGCATCCTGGAACTTCCGGGAAGCCAGTTCATAGTTCTTGGCAAACGCCGACTTGAAGGCATTCATGTTGTTCTCAAAATTCTTGTAGTCCATGTCCTGATCCCGCAAGGCAACCAGCTGTTTCTTGTAGGACAGGGAATTGAGATTGGCGTTTCTTAACAGGGTGATGATCGGAATGAAGTTCTGCGGACGGATGACATACATCTTCTCATAGCGGTGAGACATGTCGACGATGCCTTCGTTGTAAAGATCGTTGTCCATCTCCAGCAAAGACACCAGCACCGCGTACTCACAGTTCTTCTCTTTTCTGTCCTTATCGAGCTTCGCCAGGAAGTCCTCATTCTTGTGTTTGGTCGCTGTTGTATCGGCTTCGTTCTTCATTTCAAACATGATCGACACGATCTCGGTGCCCTCATCATCCTTATCACGGAAGATGAAATCACCCTTGGAACCCTGGGAGGCATCGTTGTCTTTCTCGAAATAGGCATTTCTGAACAGAGGCCTGACCCGGTTGAACTCATAGAGGCAATGCTGCTCAAGGTCTTCACCGATCATTTTGGTCGACTGCTTGGCCTTGAAATCCTTATAGTAGGCGATCAGTTCGTCCTTATCGGAAAGCTCCTTGCGGTAGCTCTCTTTCATCGCCTCGGCATTGGCTTTGAGTTCCAGGATCTCCTCGCTCTTTTTTTCCAGGGCCTTGGACAGATTGAGCTGGTTCTCGGTCTCTTTGTTTTTAATTTCCGCATCAAGACGCAAAATGAGGTTTTCCTTTTCGACCAGCTTGGCCTGCAATTCATCGACCGCCTCCCTGGTCACCAGTTCATTTTCCTTGTCTTTGCCCTCCAGCTTGGCTTTCAGCTGATCGATCTCGCGGTCCTTTTCACTTAAGATCTTATTGTTGTCACTTTCTGCCTTAGCCTTTACAAGCTTTAATTCAGTCTCCAGTTTCTCGCTGTATTCTTTTTCTCTTTTCTTCAGTTCTTCGTCAAACTGATGATCGCGGATCTGTTTGACGATCGAATCGTAACTCGATTCATCGATGGTGAACACTTCACCGCATTTCGGACATCTTATCTGATTCATAAAGCTCCTCTCTTCCCCTATAAATTAACACTTCCTCGGTACATTTTTTCTTCCCGAGCAGTTTTTCTTTTCAATACTATTATCGCATTTTGTACCAACCTTATTATTAATTAAATATTTAATAATAAAGTTAGCTTTGTTATAATGTAAAACAAGCAGAGTCCGGTAAGGCTAACTCCTTTTCAGGTAACTTATTGATCCGTATTTTTGATCAGACAGAATTCCAAAAAAAGGAGGTTCAAATGCCTCCTTTTCTGCTTTATGGACATATCCACTCCTTCACCTGTCAAAAAGTATATAAACAATAGTCTAAAGACAGTCTAATCAACGGTAAAAGCCACATATATATTGATTAAACTGCTATATTGAAGACAGATGGAGGACAGACAGATGAACGACATGAGAAAGACAACCAAGAGATTTACCCATATCCTCAAAAAAGCCACGACGATTCTGGCTGTTTTCGTTGTCTTCCTGTCTACCTATGCCA
>ONXX01000141.1 GCA_900321955.1 uncultured Bacillota bacterium
CAAAAAAGCCTTTAAATAAAGGCTTTTTAAAGTCAATGGCTGCGGATGAAGGATTCGAACCTTCGAAATGGTGGATTCAGAGTCCACTGCCTTACCGCTTGGCTAATCCGCAAGGACAAATACTATTATATAATAAAAAAATAAATTTGGAATAAAAATTTCAGTTTAAGTTCACATTTTAAGGTTACCATTAAGATATGGCAAAACTATTGATTGTAGACGATGAAGAAAAGATCCGTGAAATGATCGGAAAGTATGCAGTTCATGAAGGATATGAGACTGTTTTGGCATGTGACGGTAAGCAGGCAGTCGAGCTATTTAAAAAAGATGATTTTGATCTGGTGGTACTTGATGTCATGATGCCGGAAATGGACGGCTATGAAGCATTGAAGAGAATTAAACAGATCAGAGATGTTCCATGTATTCTGCTGACTGCTTTGGGGCAGGAATATGACCGCATCTATGGTTTTGATATCGGGGCAGAAGATTATGTCACGAAACCTTTCTCACCGAAAGAACTGATGATGCGAATCAAAGTTATCCTGAAAAGAGAGATGAAACAGTCGAACCGGATCGTCATCGACGGCCTTGTTGTTGATGAAGATGCCCACACGGTTACTGTTGACGGCGAGAGAGTCGATATGGCAAACAAAGAATATGAGCTGCTTCTGTATCTTGTAAAGAATATCGGCAACGCTCTTACCAGACAGTCGATCATATCCAAGGTTTGGGGTTATGAGTACGATTCGGATGATCGGACATTGGATACGCATATGAAACTGCTGCGCCGTGATCTGAAAGGTTATGGCAATTATATCAAGACAATAAGGGGTGTCGGATACCGCTTTGAAAAAGAAGTATAGTTTAAGATCACAGCTCATCATGATCCTGCTGCTTTTTGTGGTCGGTGTCATGGCTCTGGTATATTTCGTCCAGACGACTTTCCTGGATGATTTTTATAAGGCCAATAAGGTCAAATCATTACAGAGTGTCGGCAACAGTATCGCTGATATTATCGCTGATGATGATTTTGAAGATGTGATCGAACACGTTGCGATGTCCAATGAAGTCTGTGTGAGAGTGGTTTCCAATAACGAGAATTACTCTTATACCGGTGCTTGCACACTCAGAGGGATCGACAACAACACCATTAATGCGATCGCCGCGGAAGTAGATGAAGAAGACAATAAGGAAAAACTCTTTGATAATTTCCGCTATCAGCGTCACTTTATGGACAGACCGGAAGATGTCTACATTTTTGCCAAGATGATCTCTTATGACGATGAACGCATTCTGATCATGGTGTCTTCCGGTATTACACCGTTGAATACGACGATCTCAACGATCAAATCCCAATACCTGCTGATCATGGCGATCATTCTGGCGATGACCTTGGTCCTGGCTTTGATCATTTCCCGCTACATCATCTCACCGATCAAACAGATCAATAATGAATCAAGGAATCTGTCCAAAGGTGCCTATGATCGTTATTCGGTCACGACAAATTCAAAAGAGTTTGATGAGCTGAATAAAACACTGGAAAAGGCCAACGAGGATATCCTGAAAGCGGAGAAGGCGAAGAAGGAACTGCTTGGGAATGTCTCCCATGACCTGCGCACGCCTTTGACAATGATCGTCGGCTATGGAGAAATGATACGCGATCTGCCGGAAGAAAATACGCCGGAAAACATCAATGTCATCATTGACGAGGCCAAAAGGCTTTCAACTCTGGTCGATGATCTGGTCGATATCTCCAAGATCGATGCCATTAAACTGGAACTGCATAAGACAACGATCGATATCCGCCAGCTTCTGGAAAGCGTCATGCGGCAATATGAAAAATATTGTGAGACGCAAGGCATTGATCTGTCGCTGGACTGCAAAGCAGAAGGAAGCTTTGAAGCGGATGAGGGAAGAATCCGCCAGGTCTTATACAACTTCATCAACAATTCCCTCAACTACAATTCCAAGAAGGAACAGAAGATCATCATCGGTTCCGAAAAACTGGAAGACGGGATCCGCATCTTTGTCTACGATAATGGCGACGGCATTGATAAACAAGACTTAAATAATATCTGGGATCGCTATTATAAAGTGGATAAGGAACACAAGCGTCACCATATCGGTTCGGGTATCGGTCTTTCGCTGGCAAAACAGCTGATCGAAGCCCATGGCATGGAGTGCGGCGTTGAATCTTTAAAAGGGGAATACTCCAAATTCTATTTTGATGTCAAACAAGTAAACCTGTAGAATCTGCAGGTTTTTTCATTTTATAATGGGTTTAGATATTAAGGGGTGACTTATGAAAATCGTACTTGAACACCTGACGAAGAAATTCCTTTCTAGACAGATAAAAAATGAGATCGTCGTTGCCGTCAATGACTTTAATTTTGAGATTCCGGATGGGAAACTGGTTGGCCTTTTAGGTCCTTCGGGCTGCGGAAAATCAACAACATTGAATCTGATCTGCGGCTTGGAAACGCCGACTTCCGGCAAGATCTATTTCGGCGATCTTGATGTCACGATGCTGCCGCCGGAAAACCGCGGTGTCGGCATGGTCTTCCAGAACTACGCCCTCTATCCGCATCTGACAGTAAAGCAGAACATCATGTTCCCTTTGGAGAATCTCAAAGGTGCCGATAAACTGAGCAAAGAGACGATTGAAGCCCGTGCTTTGGAAGCGGCGAAGATCGTTCAGATCGATGGGCTGATGGAAAGAAAACCATCTCAGCTCTCCGGTGGCCAGCAGCAGCGTGTAGCGATCGCAAGAGCACTGGTTAAAACACCCGGTGTCTTATTGCTGGATGAGCCTTTGTCTAATCTGGATGCCAGACTGCGTTTACAGACCAGGGAACAGATCAGGCGTATTCAGAAAGAGACCGGCATCACGACGATTTTTGTCACCCACGACCAGGAAGAGGCGATGTCCATTTCCGATTTGATCATCGTAATGAAGGCCGGTGTCTTACAGCAGATGGGAAAACCGCAGGAAGTCTATAACGATCCGATCAATCTCTTTGTCGCCCAATTCTTAGGCAACCCGGCCATCAATACTTTTGACGGCTATATCAAAGACGGCAAGGTCTATATTGGCGAAGACTGCATAGGCAAACGCGATGCCAAAGACCAGGAAGTGACGATCGGCATTCGGCCGGAGGGTTTCCAGCCGGACAAAAACGGCTGCTTCCATTGCCGCTTTGACCGTGTCGAGACGACGGGCAGAGATACCAGCATCGTCTGTCATAACAACTTATGCACCTCCGATCCGGATATTCGGGCCATTGTTTCAGGCGATGAGAAGATCGATGTCAAAGACGGCGTCATTTCTTTCGATCTGAAAGATCATAAGGTCCACGTATTTTCGAAGGAAGATGAAAGGGTGATCCGATGAATCGAAACAATCCTTTGAAAGGCTGGCTCTATCTTTTGCCGGCACTGGCCTTCATCGGCGTCTTCATGATCTATCCGCTCATCGATGTCGTCATCTACTCTTTTGAAGAAGGCTATAATTTCGCTTCCCAGCAGTATCAGGGAATCGGCTTATATAATTTTTCCTATGTTCTGCACGATCCGTATTTTCTGCAGGCTTTGAAGAATACTTTTATTCTGGTCA
>ONXX01000142.1 GCA_900321955.1 uncultured Bacillota bacterium
ATAAAGCCCCGTTCCCCCTCAATACGCAAATGATGATCCCCATCTTTCGAATTGGAGACGGCAGCTCTTGCTTTGACGCCCTTATAATCCAGATCCGCAAAAGCGGTGGTTTCAGAGCGGTTTTCTTTGCGATCACTTTGTAAGGCTAGCAATTCCGGTTCTTCTTCCATGATGAAGTTCATCGTTCCCGCGCAATAGGAACCCAGATCCTTAAAGGCGCCGCCGGTCTTGAGATCGTTGATCCAATGGGTTTCCGGATGATTGCCACCCCGCATGAAGGACGCATAAATAGTTTTGATCTTGCCGATCTTTCCTTCATTGACCATCTTTTTCACCTCAATGATTGAAGGCAAGAAGACCGACTTCAAGGCCTCCATCAAAAGAACACCTTCTTGTCTGGCATACGCAAATACTTCTCTATTCTCTTCTATAGAAAACAACATCGGCTTTTCACAGATCACTGCCTTATGATGCTTAATCGCTTCTTTAATTAAGGCGTAATGGCCGGGATTGTAGACCGCGATATAGACCGCATCGATATCGCTGTTGAAGAAGTGTTCGTAATCGCCATAATCGCGGCAGCCATAGGTTTCAGAATACTCTTTCGCCTTATTCACATCCTTGGAACCAAAGCCGACCAGGTCGATGGAATCCACCAGTAAGGCTGATTTTGCGATCCGGTTTGCGATCTTGCCGCAGCCAAGTATTGCCAGTTTCATGTTTCATTCTCCTCACGCAAAGCGTAGTAGTCGATATAGGTCTTAAAAGCCGAAGGGATGGCCAGATCATTGAGCTTCTTGCGATCGACCAGAACTTCATTTTCCTCTAGCGGCACATCCCAGTTTCCGATCTGGATCTCATAGGCTCTCATGTGCCATTCCACATGGGAGAAGATATGCTTTGCATCAGGCAATCTCTTGATACGCAAGGCATCATAGCCAAGTGTTTTGAGATAAGCCAGCGCTTCGCTCTCTGTTAAATCTGCATCGACACCGATAAATTCATACAAGCCTGCCAGCAAACCCTTTGAAGGTCGTTTTCTTATTAAGAAGGTCTCACCGCTTCGAAGGATAAATAAGGTCCGATGAACGATCTTTCTTTCTTTGTTTTTGCTGCGGTAAGGCAAAGTCTCACAACAATCGTTCTGACAGGCATAACAGGAATCCTTCAAAGGACAGCTTTCACATAAGGGCTTGCCATTGGGAATGCAGATTGTTGCCCCCAGATCCATAAATGCCTGGCTCAGGTCTCTGGCAAGACCTTTGGTCCTTTTTTGTCCCTTATAGTAAGTGACGATCGTCTCTTCCAGATCCTTTCGAACAGCGTCCCTGCGTATGTCTTCCCGTATTCCAAAGAAACGTGCCAGGACCCGAAGCACATTGCCATCGATCGCCGCATAGCCCTGATCAAAACCGATCGACATGATAGCCCCGGCCGTATAGGGACCGATCCCCGGCAGTTTCAATAAAGAATCATAGTCAGCAATCAGCTTTCCGTCATACTGTTCTACCAAAACCGTAGCACAGCGCTTGAGGTTTCTGGCCCTGGAATAATAACCCAGCCCTTCCCACAAACGGAATAATTTATCCTCATCCATCGCTGCCAGACTTTGAATATCCGGGACTTCCTTTTTGAAACGTTCAAAATAAGGAATGACCGCTTCCGTCCTGGTCTGCTGCAACATGATCTCGGAGATCCAGACATCGTAAGGATCTTCACTGTCACGCCAAGGGAAACTTCTCTTGTGTTTCCGATACCAGCCAACGAGCTTTTTTACATCTTTATCTGACAGCACATACATTTCAATTTCATTATACTCTGCCTGCATGTCTTCAAAGATCCTGAACTATTCCATAAATTGAAACATAACAGAAAGAATTCAATCGGGGCTAAATCTTAATGACAAAATCATTATGTAAAGCAAAATATAATAATATGCTTTACATTATCTATATTTTGATATAAAGATATCAGAAAAGAGAGGAAAATAGTGATGGCTCAGAAAATGATTAATTTCAGAATGGAAGAAAGTCTGAAAAACCAAATGGAGGAAGTTTGTAGAGAAATGGGAATCAGTTTATCTACCGCATTTACTATTTTTGCCAAAAAGGTCACAAAAGAAAGAAGAATCCCTTTTGAGATCACTGCTGATCCGTTTTACAGTGCGGAGAATATGAATGAACTGCATAGACGGATAGATAACATTAAAACGGGTGTTTCAACACTGAAAGAACACGAATTAATTGAGGAGGATTAATGAAGAAGTTGTGGGATGATGAAGCTTGGTCAGAATATCTTGAATGGCAAAGCACCGACAAAACAACTTTAAAAGAATTAATCGCCTGATTAAAGACATTGACCGGAACGGATACGATTGTATCGGGAAACCCGAGCCACTAACTGGAATTTTATCTGGCTATTGGAGCGTGAGAATCGATGAAAAAAACAGGATTGTGTTCAGAATCGATGGCGCAAATCTTGAAATCATTCAATGTGGGACGCATTACAAAGACAAATAACGCTTACTAAAATATGTGCACCGTTTCCGGTGCACATATTTTGTTTCATCTTTTAGAAATGTTTGACTCTTCCCTTGAAGTGTTCGTAGATCGCATCATTGTCGAAACCATCGACATTCTGTGACTGGAAGACATACGGACGCTTGCCATGAGACAAGACGATCTTGATGGCTTCCGATACGATGGTGTTGACTAAGAACATCGTCACGATCGAAGACGCCGGACCGGTCTTGATGCCATCCAGATCGAGCGTCGCATCGCCAGACGGTACGCAGGTATCAATGACACAGTCAGCACATTCATAAAGTTTCTTTCCGGAAGGATGTCTGGAAGTGGTGTTTTTGGACTGTTCGAGATTAGTCATCGCCACGACATAGATGCCCTCTTTCTGGCAGCGCATCGCCATCTCAATCGGCATGGCATTGCGGCCGGAATTGGAAGTGATGATCATCATATCGCCCTGTTCAATGTTGTAGGAATCATAGATGACATCGGAAACGCCCGGTGTCTTTTCCATCGCACCGGAACGCTGGGCACCAAAGGAAGTCAGGGTATCCGGGTCCAGCATCGCATCGACGTTGCCCAAACCACCCGCTCTGGCAAACAGTTCAATTCCCAACATATGGGAATGGCCGGTACCAAAGGTGTGGATGACCTTATCGTTCTCAATATTTTCGGCAACCTTTTTTGCCAGAAGATCAATGACGTCTTTGTTTCTTTCTTCTGCGACCTTTAAAAGTTCCTGTATCTTATCACCATATTCGTAAATCATGATTATGCTCTCCCTTCGTATTTCTTCTTTAATTCTTCATCATGGGCTTGATCACCCGTCAAAACCGGTAATTCTACGCCCTTTTCCATCAGGATCTCAATAATGCGAGCCGCCATTGACTGGGCAATGCAGTTATTGCAGATCGAGGAAACCGAGCACACCTTGGCAACCCCCTCCGTCTTGATCAGGGCATCGCCATGCGGACCGCAGTTGTCGATGACGATGTCACCGAATTCATAGAGCTTCTTGCCCGATGGATGTCTAGGCTC
>ONXX01000143.1 GCA_900321955.1 uncultured Bacillota bacterium
GTTCTCCAGCCCGTCGGTGATGATGACAAAGATCGTATTTGCCGGTACATCCTCTTTGCGAATGTATTTGTGGACATTTTTGATGTGATGGATGGCGTCGCCCATCGCATCGATCAAGGCGGTGGTGCCGGAAGCCAGGTAGTCTTTCCTGTCCATCTTCTCGACCTTTACAAGATCGACGCGGTCATGGATGACCTTGCTGTGCTGATTGAAGAGAACGGTGGAGACAAGGCAGCTTCCGTCTTCTTCCTTCTGTTTTTCCAAAAACGAGTTGTATCCGCCGATCGTATCGGATTCCAGTCCGGACATCGATCCGCTTCTGTCTAAGATAAATACCAGTTCCGTTAAGTTCTTTTTCATTTTTTTCTTCCTCCTTTGAAATGTGAGCGTATCTCTACGCTCACATCATATGATTTCCAAAGAAATGAATGGTCGTTTGGAAAACGACATTTAACAGCCTAAGGTTTTCTGGTCTTCTTCAAACAGGATCTCATTGATCTCAAAGATGTTGTAGATCCCCTGTTCAATACAATAGCGGATGATCAGATCGAATTTGCTGGAACGGGACAGGATGAAGCCGGCCCGCTCTAAAAGCGTATCGGTATCCTTGCTGTTGAGCCTCATGCCGATGGCCAAGGCCACCGCCGTCTCCTTTTTAGGACGGTAGTTTTTCGTGTTCTTGATGTGGTTGAACAGTTTGCGGTCGATGTTGGCCGCCTTGTAGACCTCGGGATCCTTCATCTTACGCTCATCGATCATCCGTATCAGACACTCCGAGAAGGACTCGTCCGGTATGAAGCGTTCCTTTTCAATGCTTCCTTCAATCGAATACGATTCAAAGACATCCAATCTGCCGGCAGGTTTTTCACTCCGTTTTGCGCTCTTCTTCTTTTTCTTTTGCGGAGGAACCATGGAATACGAGGCGTCCGACATAAACATTTCCGCAAGATTTTCATTCAGATAGTCCTTAATGTCACTGTAAAGCTTGGATGCCGTATCAAAAGATTCCTTGTCGTAGACCAAGAGGGAAACATCCATCTCGTTGTCCAGTAAAAAGGAAGTGATCGTATCGCTGGCGATGCGCAAAGCCCTGCCCTTAGGGAAAGAGAAGGAACCCGACGCGATCAAGGGGAAGGCGATGGAATCCAGTTTCTTTTCCTTGGCCAGTTTTAAACAGTTCTCATAACAGGAAGCCAGTATTTCTTCTTCCTGATGTTTGCCATCGATCCACCGCGGACCTGCCGTATGAATGATGTACTTACAATTGTTCAAGCCATAGGCATTGGTCAAAACCGCCTCGCCGTCTTCAATGAAACCGATCTCCATCAGTTCGACTTCCAGATCGGGACCGGCCAGACTGTGGATGATCTTATCCGTTCCGCCGGAACCGGACAAAAAGTTGTCGGTCGGATCGACGATCGCCTCAGCTTTGATATTTCGTATATCGTTTCTGCTTATCTGTAAAGGCATTCTCTTACTCTTTCTGTCTTTATTCTACTTTTCTCTGTTTCAAAAAATATGCCAGCCTTCTTCATCAATCCGTAAAACGAAGAAGATAGCCATCCGGATCCAGAAGCAGGAATTCTTTTTGGATGATGTCTTCATCATCGTTTCGATAATGACTGGCTCTCAGTTCCCGAAATACCGGAATGCCGTGTTTCAGGACAGTTTCATACAAGCCATCCACATCGGAAACACGCATTTCAAAATTGACGCCTCGGCCATAGGGATACTCGAGGACACCCGTATTCCAGTTTCCGTTTTCCTGTTCAAACATGAGCTGATTGCCTTCCAAAGAAAGAAAGACAAAGCGATCTTCTTCACGCTCATATTCGACCGTAAAACCCAAAACATCGGTATAGAACGTTTTTGTCCTTTCGATATCTTTCACTGTCAATTCGGGTATCAATGAATTGAATTTCATCCTGACTCCTTTATACACAGATCCAATTTTTTTGTTTAGATGAATCTGCCGGTGATGCTTTCTTTATTGTTTTTGATCTCTTCGACACTTCCCTTGGCCACGATCCTGCCGCCGAGTTCACCGCCTTCCGGACCCATGTCGATGATGTAGTCGGCACTGCGTATGACATCGAGGTCGTGTTCAATGACGATGACCGTCGCACCCTGACCGATCAGGGCATCAAAGACATTCAGAAGCGTTTCCACATCTTTCGGATGCAAGCCGATCGTCGGTTCATCAAAGACAAAGACGGAATCCGCCTGCTGCCGGCCCATCTCGGAAGCCAGCTTCAGTCTTTGCGCTTCGCCACCCGATAAGCTCGGCGTCTCTTCGCCTAAAGTCAGATAACCCAAACCCAGATCTTGTAAGATCTGCAGCTTTGGCCTGACGGTATTCATATCCTTGCAGAAAGAGATCGCATGATTGACATCCATCTCCATCAGCTCCGGCAAAGAGAGACCCTCACCTTCCTTGTTGGTAAAGACGATCTTTTTCGCCTTCTTGTCGTAGCGGCTGCCGCGGCAGTCCGGACAAGGAATATCGACATCCGGCAGAAACTGGACATCCAGGGAAATCTGTCCTGTACCATCGCAAGTCGGGCAGCGCAGCGATCCGGTATTATAGGAAAAATCGGAAGCTTTGTAGCCAAGTTCCCTGGCCTTTTTGGTGCGGCCGTAGATCTTGCGCAGCTCATCATGGACATTGGCGTAGGTAGCTACCGTCGATCGGACATTGATGCCGATCGGTGTGGCATCGATCAGTTTGATATGAGAAATGCCTTCCGCTTCAATCCTCTTGATATGATCAGGCATCGGCTTGCCGTTGCACAGGCTGTCTAATGCCGGTACTAAAGATTCCAGTATCAGCGTCGTCTTACCCGAACCGGAAACGCCGGTCACTACGGTTAAGGCATTCTTCGGGATATCCACGCATAATGGCTTGACGGTATGCAACTGATCGCATTCCATTGAGATCTTTCCTTCTTTGAAAAGATCGGATCTGGCATGTGTTCTTTTGACGCTCTTCTTGCCGTTTAGATAGGGGGCAATGATCGACTCTTTGTTATCTATGATCTCTTCAATGTTTCCTTCCGCAATGACTTCGCCGCCATCGGCACCGGCTTCCTTTCCCATCTCGATCATGTAGTCGGAACCTTTTAAGATCTGGGTGTCGTGATCGACGAGAAGGACGGAATTGCCGTCTTTCACCAGATCATCCATCACACCCTGCAAACCGACGATATTGGCCGGATGAAGACCGATCGACGGTTCATCCAGAACATAAAGGACACCGGTCGTGCGGTTTCGCACCGCCCTGGCCAGCTGCATTCTCTGCCGTTCACCGGTGGAAAGGGTATAGGAGGCCCGATCCAGGGTCAGATAGGACAAACCGAGATCCATGAGACGCTTGGCGACTTCCAGATAGGATTCACAGATGTTTTTGGCCATATCCTTCATTTCTTCCGGCATGGAAGCCGGGACTTTCTTCACCCATTCGATCGATTCTTTTAAGGACATCGTGCAGGCTTCATCCAGAGAGATGCCCATGAGCTTCGGTGCTCTGGCCGCTTCCGAGAGTCTTGTGCCA
>ONXX01000010.1 GCA_900321955.1 uncultured Bacillota bacterium
ACCAGAAAAGCAAAAGAGGCACAGCCTGTAGGCAATCCGGGACCTTTGCGTTTCGGTGCTGTTGCCCTGTGGGTTCTCGCCCTGGTCTTTGAAGTCCTGGCTCTCTTAGTCTTCTTAGGCAAGGTTGACCTTCGCTTCATGCCGCAGATCGCTCAGCTGATCGCTTTCCTGGTTCTTGATCTGATCGCCGTCATCATCGGTGCCCAGTTATGGAAGAAGGCCAATCACATCGATCCGGTCTCCGAAGCCAATCAGATCAAATTCTGGCTGTGGAACAACATGGGGCTCATCGCTATGGCCATCTGTTTCTTCCCGTTCATCATCCTGGTTTTAACCAATAAGGACGCGGACAAGAAGACCAAGACCATCGCTACTGTCGCTGCTGTCATCTGCTTGCTGATCGGCGGCGTTGCTTCCTACGACTGGAATCCGGTATCCCTGGAACAGAAGGAAGCTGCTGTTGACGTACTCGGTTCCGAGACGGTCTACTGGACAACGTTCGGTAAAGTCTATCACACCCATGATGACTGTTCACATCTCAACCAGAGCGAAACCCTGACCTACGGTACGGTCGAAGAAGCGATCGCCAACAACCGTGTCAGACTCTGCAAGACCTGTGCCAACAGAGACGGCATCTCCGGTGTTGCAACAGAGAACTAAAAAAGATTGCCACCTCACGGTGGCTTTCTTTTGGCTTTATGATATTTCCCAAGCAATTTTATGCTTTGTTTCCGAAGACGTCCTTGCGGATAAAATACAATCCCAGATAGGCAATGGATGTTAAGATCCAGGAAAGCGGGAAGGCATAGACGACGGTGACCGGATCATTGATCGGATAAAACAGAGTGAACAGGATCCTGGAGATGCATACCGTTACAACCGCTGTCGCCAATGGCGACTTGACCATGCCGCAGGACTTGAAGACAGATGAGAAGATATCGACGATGATCGTCAGCACATAGGAAGCGGCGATCGTCTTCAGCATCTTTTCAGCAAGATCCAGAGGGATCGGATCTTTTAAGAAGAGGGCCAGAATATTTCTTCCGGCAAACCAGAAGATGAGGCCGAAGATCGCCACGCCGACTGCTTCCACGCCGCACGCCGTCCAAAGGATCTGACGCACCCGTTTCCGGTTGCCATGTCCGAAGTTCTGGGATGCCATGGTGATCGTCGCCGTACAGATACCGTTGGAGAAACACCAGAACAGGGCATCGACGCTGTTGTAGGCACTGTAGGCTGCCACAGCATCGGTACCGAAGGAGTTGACCTTGTACTGGATCATGGCGTTGGGTATGGCAAACATCATCGACTGGGTGGCAAAGGGCAGACCGACCGCAAAGATGCGCTTCAGGTCTTCTTTGACAAAACCGAAGTCTTTTAAGGAATAGTAGTAAACGTCACTGGTCTTATGGAAGATAAACAGGATGACAGCGGCGGAAATCAGATGGGTCAGGAAAGTCGCAAGCGAGGTTCCGAAAACACCCATCTTAAAGACACCGGCAAACAAAAGGTCCAGCAGGATCTTGGAAGCCGCCGTGATGCCGATCAGCATCAGCGGTCTTCTGGAATCACCCAAGGCACGCAAGATCGAAACGCCGGTCTGGTAGACAAAATAAAAGGCGATCGAGCCGAAATAAAAATACATGTAGGTCAAGGATAAAGCTCTGGTCTCTGCCGGTTCATTCATCAAAGTGAGCCAGAAAGGGGAGACGACGGACATCAGAACGATCAGAACCAGACCACAGACGATCGATACAAACATGCCGGTCTTGACGGAGTTGTGGACCTTTTCCATATTGCCTGATCCGTAACTCTGGGCAACCAGGACGGTAATTGCCGAGGTAATACCACCAACGAAATTCAATACGATATTGATTAAGGAATTGGCCGAACCGCCGACAGCGGCCAGGGCCTCTTTAGAGATGAGACGGCCTAAGACGATGTTGTCGGCAAAGCTGTAGAGCTGCTGTAAAAGATAGCCCAGAAACAACGGAAAAAGCAGCATGAGCATCTGCTCTGCAATGTTGCCGTTCAGGATGTCTTTTTTTCCGGCTCTCCTCATCTGTTTTCCAGATTATTTTAATTGAGGAGGGCACACTTATGCAATGAAAAAGGCAAAGAAAAAGCCCTAAAGCAGGGCGTTCATCAGATATTCGATTTTTTCATCCCGGTCGTGACATAGGAAGCGGATCAGGACCTCTTTGCCATAGTAATACGACAGATAATGGCGGTACAGCTGGGCCTGTCCCATCAAAAGGCGTTTATCGGTTTCCTTGTCGTGATAGAAGACGATGTCCAGACTTTCTTTTCCCAAACGATAAAGTTCGTTCTGTGATCCGGTGATCAAGGCGAATCCGTCGTTCTCTTCTATAAAGGTTTTCATTGCCTTGGCAATCTTGCGCTTTCCTTTTTCACCTTCATAGATGTCACCGGTCTTTCTATGCGCGGCATTCAGAGAGTAGAGGAGCTTTTCCTTATGGATGATCTGGCTGTTTTCACTGATGTTGCTCCAGAGGTCAAAGGAATTGTCCGCCAGATCCAGAAGGCGGGTGACCACTTCTTCCGGTTTGAGATAGATGTAGGATTCGACGTTGCTGGAGATCTTCATCCCGCATTCACTCAAGTAGACCGGCTGGAAGAAACAGACATCTTCCAGATAAAAGCCGGAGATCTTCCTGGGCAGCTTCTTATCCTTGCAGACTTTGTAGATTGCTTCCTTGAATTCTTCCAGGGTGTTGTAGCCGTTATAGATGCCGTACTTGTCCCACATCGTTTTGATCGATGCGGCAGCGATCTCTTTGACCCGGCCAAAACCGACGATTCCTTTTTCTCTCTTCCTTTGGTGGATCTTATCCTTGGACAGAAAGAAAACGAGATCACCTTCACCGAAATCGGAGAAGCTGATGCTGGAAGATGAGCGCCAGAAATTCATCGTCTTATGATTGTTCAGGCGATGAAGCTCAAGCAGTTTGGAATCTGTTATATAAGCTATCGCGGACATTCTACACTTCTATTATAAAACGATCACATCACATCGTCATAAACATAAGTGTCATTTAAGATGGATTCAAAGACCTCGCAGATCTCATGATCCAGGAAAGAGGAGCGGTCGACCAGGTAGACGCCGAGTTCCTCGCCTTTGGCGTAGGTGCTCGGGTACTTGCGGTCCATCTCTTCACAGACGCAAAGCACCGGTAACGACAGGACGTTGCCGAAATGGTGGTTGTGAACGTAGATCTCATTGAGCGCTTCCGTGTCGGCCTTGTTGGACTTGCAGGACACAAAAAGCAATTTGTTGTCTTTGATGATCAGGCAGTCGATCTCGCAGCGTACCGGATAAGAATATCTTTCATCCGAGAAGTCGATCACTGTCGACATCTTGACGTCATCAAACAAGCCCGATTCCGTCAGTTTGATATAGAGATAGTTTTCCAGGAAGGCACCGGATACTTCGACCATCTCTCTGAATTTTTTGTTTCTGAATTTGAGACGGTTTTTCTCGTCAATGGTAAACAGTTCGGGTGAATTCTTATAGACCATGTCGGTCATGATGTTGTTGCGGTCGTGCTCATCCAGCTGGTAGGTGTTTGCGCCCAGGTACCGGCAGCTGTTGACGATGGAGTTGACCTTGGTGATGTAGCGGGTGAAGCTGGCGTAGTTTTCCATGTTTCTTTCCACCAAAGAGACAACCGCATTCTTTGTTTCCCGGTCGGTAACCGATTTATGCATGTAGCTTAAGATCTTGCCGCCGCCCAGATTGAGGACGTCTTCGATCTCCAGTTTGAAGACCTTTTTGGTGATGATAGTGTGGGATCGATAGTCCTTGATGCAGCCTTCATCATCGTCGTAATACAGCAGCTTGTTGTCTTTTCCCGCCACCATCTCAAACAGAAACAAAGAGAGGTACTTGGCACCGCCGATATCGATCAGCAGATCTCTGTTTTCTTCCAGGATCTGTTTCAGCTGGTATTCATCGTCGATCAGTTTGATGAAGTTGATCTTTGTCTCGGGATCATATTTGCCGATCACTTCCCTGATCGAAGCGACCGCTTTTTTAGGAATGTCATGATGGTAGACAAAGAAGATCTCATCCACTTTCATCGTCAAAGCGCTGACGACGTTATTGAGCGGATCGACATCATCATATACAGTAAGCAGTTTACTCATTTTCGATCTTCCTTCTGTTGTCCAGCGCCTTGATCAGCGTCAGATCATCTGCATAATCCAAAGAAGCACCCATCGGCAGGCCGTGTGCCAGTCTGGTGACCAGCACTCCTTTTTCTTTTAAGACTTTATCAAGATATAAGGCTGTCATCTCGCCGTCCATCGTAGGGGAGGTGGCAACGATGACTTCCTTGATCGAATCATCGATCCTGTTTAAGAGTTTTTCGATATTGATGTCTTCCGGATAGATTCCTTTGGAAGAAGAGATCAGTCCGCCTAAGACGTGGTACATCCCTTTATAGGAACCGGTCTTTTCAATGGCCGCTACATCCTGCGGATAGGCAACGACCATCAGCGTTGAACGACTGCGGGTCTTGTCTTTGCAGAAGATGCATTCATCTTCGTCACTTAAAAAACCGCAGATGCGGCAGCGCTTGATCTGACGCATCCCTTTTAAGGCTTCCACCATCTCATCGATCTGTTCGCTGTCTTTTTCAAGCATGGTAAAAGCATAGCGCTGGGCTGTTTTGCTGCCAACGCCCGGTAACTTTTCGAATGCTGCAACCAGCTGTTCAAATCGTTTCGGATACATCCTATTTCATCGGTAAGCCCATGGCAGATGCCATAGAGCCGAATCTTTCTTTCTTTAAATTGTCTGCTTTGGCAATGGCGTCGTTGACCGCGATCATTACAAGATCCTCAATCATCTCGACGTCTTCCGGATTTAAAATGCTCGGGTCGATCGAAACGGAGAGCACTTTGTTTTCGCCGTTGACGACAACCTTAACCAGACCATTGGAGGCACTTCCTTCAAATTCGGTCGCATTGATCTGTTCGTTTGCTTTTTCAAGCTGCTTCTGCATGGCTTGTGCCTGCTGCATTAATTTATTGATATCCATATTATTCCTCTACTTTCAAGGCATCACCGAAGAGGTCTTTCAGTTTCTCTTCCGGTGTTTTTTCTCTTGGTTCTTCGATATTGTATTTTTCAACGTAAACTTCCCGTCCACGCATTTCTTTCGGCGTGCGCTTGTAAGCCTCGATCAGTTCTTTCTTCTGATCCGGGTCGATCGCAAACAACATCTTGTCGATGCCGAATTCTTTATTCACAAAACGGTAAAGATCTTCGTTGGCACCTCTGGTGTTGATCTGCGCCGCCTGGCTGTGGGTGCCGCTGATAATGATCGCATCCTTGCAGGAGGCAAACAGCTCAGTACCTTTCAGAAGCTGGTAGAACTTTCTTTCTTCCGCTTCATAGGCATAGAGTTCAAGCTTGTTGTAGATGATCTGGTCGGCGATCTTCTGGTCTTTATTGGCACTGAGCAACAAGGACAAGAGGAAGTCCATATCCATTTCGATGAGCTGCATCTTCGGATCTGGTTTTTCTTCTTCTTTGACTTCTTCTTGAATTTCTGCTGTGGCTGCTGTATCCGGCTTTGTTTCTTTTACTGTTTCGCTTTCTGCCGGTGCTTCTGGTATTGCCTCAGGCACTTCTTCTTTTGCTGCCTCTGTCGCTTTTACTTCTTCTTTTTCAACAACGACCGGTGCAGGCATCTTGACCTGTCTTCTTGTTTCGCTTTCGGACATCTTGATCAGACACAGCTCAAGATAGATCATGAAGCTCTGGCTTTGCTTTTCCCGGGAAACAAGATGTTCCAGTTCGCTGACATCTTTGAAGAGGGTCTCCATAGGAACGGCATTGATGATCCTTTGTGCCTCGGCTGCATTCAAGCGGGTCAGCAGTTTTTCATTCGCCTGATCGGAATAGATCAGAACATCCTTGACGAGTTCCAGAAGATCGACAGCCAGTCTCTTGGTGTCGATGCCGGCGGCATACATGTCGCGCAGCTTGCTGATGACTTCCGAGACTTTCTGATCGTGGATCTTCAGATAGAGATCGACTTCTTCTTCCACGGAGGTCAGACCGAAGATGTGTTCCACGTCTTCCAGTTTCAGTTCGCTTGGATCGTAAGACAGACACTGTTCCAGAAGGGAGAGGGCATCTCGCATGCCACCTTCTGCCATTCTTGCCAGTTCGGCTGCTGCCTTCTCGTCGTAAGGGATGCCTTCTTTTTCCAGAACTTCCATGAGTCTTTTTTTGATCTCATAAGGAGAGATCTTGGAGAAGTTGTAGCGCTGGCATCTTGAAAGGACGGTCGGGATGACCTTTTGCGGATCGGTCGTCGCCAGAATAAAGATGACATGTGCCGGCGGTTCTTCCAGGGTCTTTAAAAGCGCGTTGAAGGCCTGGGTCGTCAGCATATGAACTTCATCGATGATGTAGACTTTATATTTGCCTAATAACGGGGCATAGGGTACCTGTTCAATGATCTCACGGATGTCGTCGACGCCGTTGTTGCTGGCGGCATCCAGTTCGATGATGTCCGGATGGTTGCCCTCCAGGTAGGCTTTGCAGTTAGGACAGTTGTCGCAGGCTTCATCCTTGAAATTCGGACAATTGATCGCTTTGGCAAAAAGCTTGGCGACGCTCGTCTTACCGGTACCTCTTGGTCCGGCAAAAAGATAGGCATGGGCGATCTTGTTGATGCGGATCGCATTGACTAATGTTTTAACGATATATTCCTGTCCGACGACTTCTGAAAACTTCGCCGGTCTGTATGTTCTGTAAAGTACCTGATACGCCATACCTTCATTATACCTCAAGGATTCCTCTTTTGTTTTCCTAAGAGAAAAAGTCCTTGCGGACCTTTATTTATCGTGTTTTATATTTGCCTGGGAAATAAATTAACGCTTATTTTTGAAGAAATCCTTCAGGATCTGCGAACATTCTTTTTCCATGATCCCGCCTTTGTATTCCGGGTAGTGGTTCAGGTTTTTGATCCGTTTGAAGCGGATATTGGAAACAAGGGCGCCGCCTTTGGGATCCTTGCATCCGAAGTATACTTTATCAATACGGGAATTGACGATGGCACCCATGCACATCATGCACGGCTCCAGCGTGACATAAAGTTCGCAGCCTTTCAGGTTCCAGTTATCCAGTTTCTTAGTTGCCTTGATCAGGCATTCGATCTCCGCATGAAAGACAGCACAATTTTTCTTTACTTTTTTATTGTGTGCCTTGGCGATGACTTCCCCGTCTTTGATGATGACACAGCCGATCGGGACTTCATCTTCCTTGAACGCTTTGGCTGCCTCCTTATAGGCAATTTCCATATATGTGTTTTTCATAAGAAAAATGGTACACACAAACAGAGGTTCGTATGGCTGCTTGCTTCCGCACCTGACCAAGTTAGAAACATGAGTGTTGTACCATCCTTATTTTAGCTTAAACGATCTTTTCTTTCAATCTTCGCTGTTTCGATAGCGAATCAGCAGCCAGATCATTTGAATGACATTGACCACCATGACAAAGGGCAGGACCAGATGGATGATCGGCAGTTTCTTTTTCCTCACATAGAAGAACGTGTACATGGCACAGGAGATCTGAATAAAACTGATCGTTGCCACCGCCAGCATCGCTGCGCTGTTGATGTCGTTGGTAATCGAGGCAACCGCCGCAAAGAAGTATAAGACGAAAAGATAGAAGGGGATCGGACCGAAGGTGCAGACCGCCATTGCCGTCTTCATCTCTTTTAAATTATCTTCGTTGTTCAGACGAAAAGCATTGATCATATTGGCAACTGCCATGATCAATAAAACAACCAGAAAATAAGCCAGATAGCCGGGATGGATCAGCGTCCCTAAGGACAGGGCTGTCACATACATCATGGCTACATAGATAAAAGGTATTAGTTTTTTCATTCCTTATTTAATATAGTACGGTCGAAGAAACGGAAATCATCAATCTGAGCGAGGATCTCTTCAGAAGCGGGAACTTCATTCTTTCCGATCACCACCACGTTTCTGCAGCCGGCTTTGATCGCCTGGGCGATCGATCCGGGGGAATCTTCAAAGACCAGACACTCGGAGATGTCATAGCCAATGCGCTTGGCAGCAGCTTTATACATGGAAACTTTGTCATAGAAAGTACCATCATCGTAGGCGATCTTGTCTTGATCAAACCAATTTCCCAGCTTCAGGTAATCAAAATAGAAATTGACATTTTCAATCAATGAGGCAGTACAGAGATTGATCGGGATCTTCTTTTCTTTTAAATAGTCCAGCAAATCCGCTGCGCCAGGCGCCAGTTGATCTCTGTGGTGTTCACGGCAATAGCTGTGATAGTATCTGGTTTCTTTGCGTTTGGCCCACCAAAGGATCTCGTCTTCATTCAGCGGTTTGCCCAGTTTTTTAAACATCGCCTCAATAAAGAGATAATTCCGGACGCTTTTATACTGCGGATAGACTTCATCAAAGTCGATGCTTCCCTGTGACAGTTCTTCAATCGTCTGCCGCCAGGCGATCTCGTTGATGTCGGAATCAAAGAACAGGGTACCATTATAATCAAAAATGACTGCTTTCATAGTTTTATTCTACCGTAATAATGTTTCACGTGAAACATTTTGAAAAGCAGGGGAACTGTTTCAATTTCTGTTTCAGCTAAAAAAAGAGTGTTTCACGTGAAACACTCTTGTTATATTATTTTCTGACGATCTTCTTCTGGCCGCCCATATATGGCTGTAAAACTTCCGGGATATCAACTGAACCGTCTTCGTTGTAGTTGTTTTCCAGGAAAGCGATCAGCATTCTCGGTGGGGCAACAACCGTATTGTTTAAGGTATGCGGCAGATAGTTGCCGTTTTCACCCTTAACTCTGATCTTCAGTCTTCTGGACTGTGCATCGCCGAGGTTCGAGCAGGAACATACTTCGAAGTACTTCTGCTGACGCGGAGACCAGGCCTCGACGTCACAGGATTTGACTTTCAGGTCAGCCAGGTCACCTGAGCAGCATTCCAGTGTTCTTACCGGGATATTCATTGATAAGAAGAGGTCGACGGAATACTTCCACATCTTGTTGTACCAATCCATGGATTCTTCCGGCTTACAGATGACGATCATCTCCTGCTTCTCAAACTGGTGAATACGGTAGACACCTCTCTCTTCGATGCCGTGCGCACCGACTTCCTTACGGAAACAAGGAGAGTAGGAGGTGAGAGTCATCGGCAGTTTGGACTCATCATTGATCGTATCGATGAAGCGGCCGATCATGGAATGTTCGGATGTGCCGATCAGATAGAGGTCTTCACCTTCAATCTTGTACATCATGTTTTCCATTTCTTTGAACGACATAACGCCGGTAACAACTTCCGAACGGATCATGAAAGGCGGAACACAATAGGTGAAGCCTTTGTTGACCATATAATCTCTGGCATATGCCAGGATGGCAGAATGTAATCTGGCGATGTCACCGGTCAGATAATAGAAGCCGTTGCCGGATGTCTTTCTGGCAGAATCCAGATCAATTCCTTCAAAGCTTTCCATGATCTCAGTGTGGTAAGGGATCTCATAATCAAAAGTTCTCTTAGTGCCGAACTGTTCGATCTCCACGTTTTCGGAATCGTCTTTACCGATCGGGACAGATGCGTCGATGATATTCGGAATGACTAACATCCTCTCGCGGATCTGTGCTTCCAGTTCCGGTTCCTTCTTTTCACATTCTTCGATCTCTTCGCCGATCTTCTTGACGTTGGCTTTTACTTCTTCCGCTTCCTCTCTTTTGCCTTGTGACATGAGAGCACCGATCTGCTTGGACGCACTGTTGCGCTGGCTTCTGAGTTCATCAGCTTTGGTACGAAGGGCACGATACTCTTCATCCAGTGCCTTAACTTCATCGACCAGAACCAGTTTTTCATCCTGGAATTTCTTGCGGATATTTTCTTTGACCAGTTCAGGATTTTCTCTGATAAGTTTAATGTCGATCATAATTACCTCCAATAAAAATAAAAAGGTGATAGACAAGGGCGCTGCTGCGCGGTACCACCTTTACTTATAACTCTCTCCTTTAACGCAGGAATACGTGTCGGATTGGGACATCACATAAGGTAGATTCATTGAAGATTTCCTGATGGCTTGCACCAACCGCCACCTCTCTGCAAGGTCTTTCTTCAACTACTTATCCTTAACTTATACATAGAAATAATAGCACAAAGTTTAACAATATCCCAAAAGGTTTTTATTTATTACCTAGGAAATATTATGTCCGGAAAAGAAAACAGCTTATTCAGCTGCTTCCTCTTGTACTTCTGTATTGATTTCTTCGCCGTTGTCCTTCTCGCTTCCTTCTTCCTCAGAATGAGCCATCAGGCTGACAGCGGAGACGACGGTGCCTTCCTGCGGTTTGATCAGGCGGACACCCTGTGTCGCTCTGCCCATCGTCGAAACTTTCTCGAGATGGATACGGATGATGATGCCATCGTTGGTCATGATCAGACAGTCTTCATCGCCGTTGACTGCTTTCAAGGCGACGAGGTTGCCGTTCTTCTCATTGATGTTGATGGTCTTGACACCCTTGGCACCTCTCGAGGTGAGACGGTATTCTTCAACCGGTGTCTGTTTGCCATAACCGTTCTTGGAGACGACCAGGATCTTGGAACCTTCCGCATCGGTACACATACCGATGACTTCGGAGCCGTCGACATTCATACCCTTGACGCCGGACGCATTTCTGCCCATCGCACGAACACCGCGTTCGTCGAAACGGACAGCCTTGCCGTTGGCAGCACCGATAATGATCTGTGAATCACCCAGGGTCGGTCTGACGGCAACCAGTTCATCATCTTCTTTTAAGGAGATGGCGATCTTGCCGTTTTGACGGATCGATTCAAATTCACTGGCCGGTACTCTCTTACACAGACCGTTCTTGGTAACGAAGAAGAGGTAACCCTTCACTTCCCATTCACGGTTGATCGGTACCAGTGCCTTTACCTTTTCATCTTTTTCGATGTTGATGATGTTGATGACCGGGATGCCTTTTGCGTTGCGGGAAGCTTCCGGAATATTGAAACCTTTAATGCGGTAGACCTTGCCTTTATTGGTGAAGATCAGCAGGAAGTCGTGCGTCGACATGGTGATGTTCTGATCGACGACATCATCTTCGTTCAAGGACATGCCTTTGACGCCGCGTCCGCCACGGTTTTGTAAGCGGTAGGTGTCGATCGGCAAACGTTTGACGTAGCCGTTGTTGCTTAAGGAGATGATGACATCTTCCATCGGAATCAGATCTTCATCTTCCATGGAGACATCGCCTTCGATGATCTCGGTGCGGCGCTTGTCACCGTATTTATTCTTGATGATCGTCAGTTCGTCTTTGATGATCTGAACAACGCGGGAATGGTTGGCCAGAATATCTTTCAGGTCGTCGATCTCAATATAAAGTTCATTGAGTTCGTTGATGATCTTTTCTCTGGATAAACCGGTCAGTCTTCTGAGCTGCATATCCAGGATGGCCTTGCCTTGAATATCATCGATACCGAATTCCTGGTTCAGTTTTAGTAAAGCTTCATCATCATCTTTGGAACTCTTGATGATCTCGACGACGCGGTCGATATTGTCTAAGGCAATCTTCAAGCCTTCCAATAAATGAGCTCTCTTTTCATCTTCATTGAGATCAAACTGGGTTCTTCTTCTGACGACGGAGATCTGATGATCGACGTAACAGGAGATGATTTCCTTTAGTGATAACAACATCGGCCGGTTGTTGACCAGAACGTTGTTGTTGATACCGAAAGAGGATTGGACCGGTGTCAGCTTATACAACTGATTTAAGACAACTTCCGGCTGCACATCCTTCTTAAGTTCGATTTCAATGCGGATACCGTTACGGTCGTTGGAAAGGTCTTTGAGTTCGGAAATGCCGTCGATGATCTTTTCTTTTGCCAGCTGGTGGATCTTTTCAAACATCACCAGTTTGTTGACCAGGTAAGGGATCTCCTTGATGGTGATCTTGTGCTTGCCCTGGTGCATGTCTTCGATCTCAACTTTGGAACGTATGATGATCGAACCGCGACCCGTCTCATAAGCCTGACGGATACCGGAACGTCCGACGATGTAACCGCCGGTAGGGAAGTCCGGTCCCGGGATGTATTCCATCAATTCCGTTGTGGTGATATCCGGATTTTCCATGTAGGCAATGACGCCGTCGATCGTTTCACCCAGATTGTGGGTCGGCATATTGGTTGCCATACCGACAGCGATACCCATGGAACCGTTGACCAGAAGATTAGGGAAGCGGCTTGGTAAAACAACCGGTTCACGATGTCTGGCATCGTAGTTATCGCGCCAGTCGACCGTTTCCTTTTTGATATCCTGCAGTAATTCCAAGGAAATCTTGGACATACGCGCTTCGGTGTAACGCATTGCCGCAGCACCATCACCATCCAGGGAACCAAAGTTTCCATGGCCATCAACCAGAGGGTAACGGTAGGAGAATGGCTGCGCCATACGAACCATTGTATCGTAGATCGCCGTATCACCGTGAGGGTGATACTTACCCATAACTTCACCGACGATGTTGGCGGATTTGACGTGCGGTTTATCCGGCAGGAAACCGGCATCATACATTGCCCACAAAACTCTTCTGTGGACCGGCTTCATACCATCGCGGACATCCGGTAAGGCACGGTCGATGATGACGGACATGGAGTAGCTTAAGAAGTCTTCTCTCATTTCGGAAGAGATATTGACTTCTTTCATATTGCCGTGATTGAAATATCTGTTATCCAGTTCTTCCATGTTGCGCCTCCTTAAATATCCAGGTTCTTGACGAAGTGGGCGTTTTCAACGATGAAGTTCTTACGCGGTTCCACTTCATCACCCATCAGCATCGAGAAGACGGCATCAGCGTCGATCGCATCTTTGATGGTGACTCTCTTTAATGTCCTGTGTTCCGGATCCAGGGTGGTTTCCCAAAGCTGGCTTGGGTCCATTTCACCAAGTCCCTTGTAACGCTGGACATCGTACTTTTCATCGCCAAAGTCGCGCTTTGCCAGTTCGAGTTCTTCATCGGAGTAGCAGTACCTTAAAGTACGCTGACCTTTAAAGAGTTTATAGAGAGGCGGCATCGCCAGATAGACGTAGCCTCCTTCAATGAGCGGTTTAAAGAAACGATATAAGAATGTCAGCATCAACGTAGAGATATGCTGACCATCGACATCGGCATCGGTCATGATGACGATCTTGTGGTAACGCAGTTTGGAGATATCGATATCATCGCCGAAACCGCAGCCAAAGGCCTGGATCATCATGCGGATCTCGGCGTTGTCGAAGATCTTGTGGACTCTGGCTTTTTCAACATTCAGGATCTTGCCTCGTAAAGGCAGGACAGCCTGGAAGTTGGAATCACGTCCCTGTTGCGCAGAACCGCCGGCGGAATTACCCTCGACGATGTAGATCTCACAGATCGAGGCATCGCGGGAAGCACAGTCCTTTAATTTGGTCGGCAGATTGCCGGAACCGAAATCGTCTTTACGGCGGACATTTTCTCTTGCCTTCTGGGCAGCCAGTCTGGCTTCGGAAGCGGATTTTGCCTTTTCAATGATGATCTTGGCAACATCCGGATTTTCCAGAAGGTAACGCTTTAAGAAGTCACCGAAAACTTTATTGACGACCGGACGAACTTCGGCGTTGCCGAGTTTTCCTTTGGTCTGGCCTTCGTATTGCGGATCCGGGTGTTTGACGGAAATGATTGCCGTCAGACCTTCTCTGAGGTCGTCGTTGGTCAGGTTCGGATCATCCTTTTTGATGAGATTGTTATCTTTGGCGTAGGCGTTGATGACTCTCGACAGTGTCTGTCTGAATCCATCCATATGCGTGCCGCCGTCCGGTGTGAAGATATTGTTACAGAAGGAATAGACCTTCTCGGAATAGGAAGTGTTGTAGCGAAGGGAAACTTCCACGGCGATCTGGGTTTCCTGATCAGCCCCGTCGCAGTACAAAACATCTTCAAAGAGTTTTGTTTCACCCTCATCCAGGAATTCGACATATTCCTTGATGCCGCCTTCGTAGCAGAAGGTGTGGGAGCCCTTCATCTCATCTTCTTTTTCCCAGTTGAAAACAAAGGTGATACCTTTATTCAAGAAGGCCATCTGACGGATCCTGTTGAAGAGGGTCTCATAATCATAGATCGTGCCTTCCTTGAAGATCTCCGGATCTGCTTTGAAGGAAACGATTGAACCGGTGTCTTTTTCATCACAGGTACCGATCTCTTTTAAAGACTGGTCAATATGACCGCCATCTTTAAAGCGGGCAAAATAAACCTTGCTGTCTTTGTGAATCGTGACTTCCAGCCATTCGGATAAGGCGTTGACGACGGAAGCACCGACACCGTGCAGACCGCCGGATACCTTATAGGCACCGCCGCCGAACTTGCCGCCGGCATGAAGAACGGTAAAGATCGTCTCAACCGTAGAGACACCGGTCTTCGGGTGAATTTCCGTCGGCATACCGCGTCCGTCATCCTTGACGGTCACGATATCCTTGTCGTCGACAGTGATTTCAATCTTTGTCGCATAACCGGCCAAGGCCTCATCAACAGAGTTGTCGATGATCTCCCAGACCAGGTGATGCAAACCGGTAGAAGAGGTTGTACCTATGTACATACCAGGTCTTTTTCTGACAGCTTCAAGACCTTCCAGTACCTGTATATCGTCAGAAGTATAGTTGTCGTGATTGATACTCGTATTAGACATCATATCCCTCCTTTAATTCGATCAGTTTATAGTCTGCTTTGATATCAAGATTATTGATATCGGTATTTGTAATGATCACCTGGGTATTCTCCGGAATGATATTCAGAAGACGTTCCTTGTTTTCCTTATCCAGTTCCGAGAGGATGTCGTCCAGCAAGACGATCGGGGTGATCCCAATGGAATATTGAATGTAGCGCATCAGGGCGAACTTGAAGGCGATCAGCACCATACGTTTCTGTCCCTGCGAGGCGATGGAATTGAGCTCATAGCCGTCCATGTAGAAACTGTAGTCATCATGGTGGGGACC
>ONXX01000145.1 GCA_900321955.1 uncultured Bacillota bacterium
AGGTGGGATACATGAACGCGAGGATGGCCTCGCGGTTGCGCTGGCTCTCGGCGAAGCGCACGTAGAAGATCAGGAAGATCTGGATGGAGCAGAGATGGAACGGCAGATGGCGCCACTCCATGAACATGTGCATGGCGGTTCCGTCGGCCGAGGGGACCATCTGGATGTTGGCGAAGATCTTGATCAGCTCGGAGATCACCGCCAGCACGCACGCCACGTTGAGGAGCTTCTCCAGCGGGATGTGCTTGGAGAGCATCCACCTTGAAACGAAGAAGATGCCGATTGCGCAGATGACGAGCCAGATGATGTGCTGAAGGCTGAACATGGGAACCCCTTTCGTTCCTTTGGGATGCATCCCATGATAGGCGAATACGAGGGTCGGAAACGTGGGGTCCGCAAAGCTCGGCATGTTAGAAGCGGCTATTATGGTTCTATGTAAAGCGCCAAATCATCTGGGTATCGAGATAGGGGAGACGGTCAATTACCGCAACGGTTTGATCTACATTCATCTCAATAAGGATGTTTCCCAGTTTGACGGTATCCGGATTAATGATTTTGGCTGTATCCTGAATCGTCTCTATCTGGATGGAAAACTGGTGAATGGGGCAAAGGCCGGTCAGATCATCGCCGTCGAAAGCGACAGCTTCCAGAAAGGCAAGGTCTATAAGACACAGGATCATCTTCTCGAGGAAGAGATCCTGAAGAAGGAAGAAAAGAAAGTCGCTCTTGCCATGGATGTGAGAGTGATTCCGGAAGAACGCGTTGTTGTGAACTTAAAGCATAAGGATTGTTCTTTCACCTATGAATCCGATATCGTCGCCTTAAGCGCAAAGAATGCGCCGTTAGATGAAGCTTCGATCATCAAACAGTTTTCCAAACTCAATGACACGGTCTATGATTTGAAAGAGATAAAGGTTGAAACCGATAACGCCTTCCTGCCGCTCAAGCAGCTCAACGAAGTCCGCCGTCAGGCCATTGAAGCCTTTGATGACTATCGTTTCAACAGTTTCAGCAGAAAAGATCTTTTAAAACATCGCCTCATGCGACAGCAATCTGATCAGATTGTTTTGGAAGATGAAACATATGACATCAACTACGTCATCAATACGGATTCTTCATATACTCAAAACAAAAATGCGGTGGTTTGTGAATTCGGCGGTCTTTTGAAAGACTATGATCATAAGATTGCCTATTACACGTTGAATACATCCAATTCCTATGCCTATGAATTCCTGAAGAACCTTGGCTTTGATCACATCATCCTTTCCAGTGAACTCAAGGAAGAACAGATTATCGATCTGATCAACGCTTATAAAGAAAGAAACAACGAAGAGATCCGTCCGTTTGTCTTTACATCAGGGGATCGCGTTTTGATGTATCTGAAGTCCGATCCGTTCAAGGATTACATCCACGATGATAAGACCTATTATCTGAAGGAAAACAAGAATGTTTACCGCATTCAAAGACACGGTAGGATCACAGAATTGATCGAAGAAAACGTATCCTTAAATCCTGAAAACCCTTCCTATTCTTCACTTCAGGTCAAGCTCTTCTAGGAATTGTCATTAGAAGCGTTTTCAGGCGGATTTTACGGCTTTTTTGGCTTGGTTAAATCTGTTATAATGTTTTAGTAAAAAAGGAGATTTAATGTTTCTTAAACGGATAGAAATGCATGGGTTTAAATCCTTTGCTGATAATATAGTCATCAATTTTGACGATCCGATTACCGGAATCGTCGGACCGAACGGATGCGGCAAATCCAATATTTCCGATGCCATCCGCTGGGTCTTAGGCGAACAATCCGTCAAATCTCTTCGCGGTGAAAAGATGACCGATATCATCTTCGCCGGAACGGAAGAGAGAAAACCGATGAATATGGCGGAAGTCACGCTGGTTTTTGATAATTCCCAACACATGCTGAACTCCGATCTTGACGAGATCGAGCTCACCAGAAGAATCTATAACGATGATCAGGATGCAGAATACCTGATCAATAAGAAAAATGTGCGTTACAAGGATATCCTCGATCTGATCATGGATACCGGTTTAGGCAAGAATTCACTGTCAATGATCTCACAGGGCAATGTCTTGAGTTTTGCTGAGGCAAAACCATATGACCGCCGTGAGATTTTTGAAGATGCTGCCGGTGTTTCCAAATACAAGAAAAGAAAGATCGAGTCTTTAAACAAGCTCGAACGTACCAAAGAAAACCTGGATCGTACCTATGACATCTTAAGCGAACTGGAACGCCAGGTTTCACCGTTAAGAAGGCAAGCCAAGAAAGCCGAGATCTACAGGGAAAAGAAGGCGAGACTCGAACAGATCGAAGTTGCTGTTTTGGTCAACGATATTCAGAATCTCAATCTGCAGAAGAGCGAACTGGAAAAGTCCCTCTTTGATCTGGAAACGGCGATGGCCATGCATGAAACAACCATTCAGGTTCATGAGAATTCCACCCTTGAGTCCAAAAACCGCTTAAAGGAATATGACCGTCAGATCAATTCCACGCAGGAAAAGCTGATGCAGGTCATCAACGAGATCCAGACGCTGGAAGCAAGAAAGATCGAGATCGACGAAAAACGTAAATACGCGATTGAGATGGGTTCTTCCGAAGAGAAGCTGAAAGAGATGGAATCCTATATCAATGAAGCGAAATTTGAATACGATGACCGTCTGGACCGTCTCAACAAATTAAAAGCTGACATTGAGATGCTCAATACGAATCTGGAAAATACGGCCATGGATCTTGCGGAAGCCTCCTTGAAGAAGGATGAAACTTCCAATGTCTTAAACCGTATGAACAACCGTATGGAAGTACTTAAGAATGTCATTTCCGATCCGTTCTCTTCCGCAAACCAGTCCGGTGTCAAATCGATCATGGGTCATAAGAATTCCTTCTATGGCATTTTAGGCGTCATCGGTCAGGAAATCCATCCGGATGAAGGCTATGAAGAGGCGATTGCCACTGCTTTAGCTGGCAGTGTTTATCACATCATCACCAAGGACGAAGAAGCAGCCAGAAAGGCCATTGACTTCTTAAAGCGCAACCGTTCAGGCAGAGCTACCTTCCTGCCGTTGACCGTCTGCAAGCCGCACATGATCCGTTATGAAGATGAAGTCATCTGTGACAACACGAACGGATATCTGGGCACAGCTTATGATTTCTGCAGCTGCGAAGATATCTTTGAACCTGTCAAAGCATCATTATTAGGCAATGTCCTGATTGCTGATACCCTTGAAAACGCCAATAATCTTTCTGCATTATTGAAATACGGTTACAAGATCGTCACGCTGGATGGCGAAGTTGTCCATAAAGGCGGTTCCATGACCGGCGGCAAGGTCAAGAACGAGATCTCTTTGATCACTGCCCAGTCCGAACTCAACCGCATCCAGAACGACCTGGTTTCCTATAAGGCGGATAACGATCTGGCAATTAAGAATTTCAATCTCTTAAGTGCGCAGAAAGAAGCCTTTGACAAGCAGATTACGGAAAAGCGTATTGCGATGGCAACATTGGAGCCGATCGTCGATACAAAACGTGCTAAATATGAAAAGCTCAGAGCGGACTTTGAATCGATCGCTCCGATGAATCATCAGGAAAGCATTACCGATACGGTCATTGCCAAACTGTCGGAAAACTATGCGGCAAAAGATGAACTGTCCACTTCTTTGAAATTAAGAAGAGATGAGCGCATGAAGCTTTCTGCTGAGATCGATCGTAAGGAACAGCAGATCCGTCAGATCCGCAGACAGCTCGATGAAACCAGAAACGGCATTGCCAACGTCAATACCAGCAAGGCTGTTTTAGAAACCAAATTAGAAAACAATCTGAATCGTCTGGCATCGGAATACCAGATGACCTTTGAATATGCCTTGGAAAACAACAACATCGAAATTGATGAAACCGCCAAGGAAGAAGTTGCGTCATTGAGAAGAGACATCCAGGATCTGGGCAATGTCAATATGTCTGCACCGGAAGAATTCGAAGAAGTCAATGAACGCTACGAATTCTTAAAGAAGAACTACGATGACCTCATCGAGTCCAGAGATAAGATCCTGGCAGCCATCGATGAGATGGACGAGATCATGAAGACGCAGTTTGAAGCGACCTTCAATGCGATCAATGCCGAACTTCCGGCAACCTTCGCCAAATTATTCGGCGGCGGCAAAGCCAGACTGGTTCTGGAAGATCCAAGTGATATCCTGAATACCGGCATCGATATCGATGTTCAGCCTCCAGGAAAAGCGGTCAAATCGATCCGCTTGTTCTCGGGCGGTGAGAAATCTTTAATCGCGATCTGTGTATTGTTCACAATCTTGAAGATCAGGCCTCAGCCATTGATCGTCTTCGATGAGATCGAATCGGCACTGGATGTTGCCAACGTTGAACGTTTCGCCAAGTACTGCAAAGAATT
>ONXX01000165.1 GCA_900321955.1 uncultured Bacillota bacterium
AACATGATCGTCGGCACAACCGAAGGCTTCAAGAAGACACTTGAAATCGTCGGTATTGGTTACCGTGCTGCTTTAAACGGCAAGACATTGAACCTCAACATCGGTTACTCTCATGAAATCAATTATCCGATCGAAGACGGTATCACGATCGAAGTCCCGAATGCGACGACGATCATCGTTTCCGGTATCGATAAGCAGAGAGTCGGTGAGGTTGCTGCACACATCAGAAACTTCCGTAAGCCTGAACCTTACAAGGGTAAGGGTATCAGATACCAGGGTGAACACATCATCCACAAGGAAGGCAAGACAGCTGCGGCTTAATAGTGGGAAAGGAGTAGAGAAATGTATTCTAAACAAGATAAGAATAAAGCACGTCAGAGACGTCATGAACGTATTAGAAACAAGATTCACGGTACTGCCGATTGCCCACGTCTGAATGTCTTCCGCTCAAATGCGCACATTCACGCTCAGATCATCGATGATGAAAAGGGCAATACCTTAGTTTCCTGCTCGTCCGTTGAATTGAAACTGGACAACGGCAGCAACATCGAAGCTGCCAAGACAGTCGGCACCAAGCTGGCTGAAAGAGCTAAGGAAAAGGGAATTGAAAACGTCTGCTTCGACCGCGGCGGTTACATCTACCATGGTCGTGTTAAAGCACTTGCTGAAGCTGCCAGAGAAGCTGGCCTGAATTTCTAAGGAGTCGTTATGGAAAATACAAACAAAGATAACAGAAGAGACAACAGAAGACCGAGAAGATTTAACAAGGAAGTTAAAGAATTCGAAGAGAGAGTTGTTCAGATCAACCGTATTTCCAAGACAGTCAAGGGTGGTCGTAAGATGCGTTTTGCGGCGATCGTTGTTGTCGGCGATAAGAAGGGCAGAGTCGGTTACGGCTTAGGCAAGGCAAACGAAGTTCCTGATGCAATCAGAAAGGCTTCGGAAACAGCTAAGAAGAATGTCAAGAGAATCCCGTTAGTTGACGGTTACAGAACGATTCCGCATGCAATCACCGGCCGTTTCGGTGCAGGTGAAGTTGTGCTTCGTCCGGCTGCACCTGGTACAGGTATCGTTGCCGGCGGTGTCGTCCGTGCGATTCTTGAACTGTCCGGTGCAACTGATGTCATCACCAAGTGCGTCGGATCACGTACGCCGATCAACCAGGTCCATGCAACAATGAAGGCTTTAGATGAACTGAAGACTATCAATTCGGTTGCCAAGTTAAGAGGCCTGAAGGTCGAAGAAGTACGATAGGAGGTGTCTTATGAACTTACATGAAATGAAATACAACGAGGGTGCAAGACACACGACAAAGAGACTCGGCAGAGGCCAGGGCTCCGGCCAGGGCAAGACTGCCGGTAAGGGCCACAAAGGCCAGAACGCCAGATCAGGCGGCGGTGTTGCGATCGGTTTTGAAGGCGGCCAGACTCCGATCTTCAAGTCTTTACCGAAGAGAGGCTTCACGAATTTCAACCGCGTTGAATACGCAGTTGTCAACCTGGGCGACCTCAACAAGTTCGAAGAGGGCACTGTTGTCACTCCGGAACTGTTGAAGCAGTGCGGTATCGTCAAGAAACAGCTTGATGGTATCAAAGTCCTGGCTAACGGGGCTTTAGAGAAGAAATTAACTGTTAAATGCAACAAGATCTCCAAAACAGCTCAAGCAGCGATTGAAAAGGCAGGCGGAACAGTCGAGGTGATCTAATGTTTAAAACATTTATAGATTTCTTCAAAAACAAGGATATACGCAAAAAACTGTTATTCACACTGGCGATCCTGTTTATTTACCGTTTGGGTGTCTCTATTCCGGCCCCGGGCGTCAATACTTCAGTGATCTCCTTAAGTGCTAACTCGTTACTCAACATGATGTCCATCCTGGGCGGCGGATCCATCGAACAGATGTCGATCTTCTCCCTGGGTGTGGGCCCATATATCACTGCCAGCATTATCATTGAATTGCTGGCAATGGATATTATCCCTGCACTTGCCGAAATGGCAAAGTCCGGCAAAAAAGGCCGTCAGCAGATGGATCGTATCACCAGATATCTGGGTGTCGTCATGGCGCTTGTACAGGGTTACTTCATTGTCCAGTATCTGGACCATGCCTATGCCGGATTCAATCTGGTAACAAACCCTGGCTTTGCAAGCTATATGTATATCTCGGTGATCTTCACGGCCGGCACGATGTTCTTATTGTGGCTGGCTGATCAGATCACTTCCAAAGGTATCGGCAATGGTACATCCATGATCATCTTTGCCGGTATCGTGGCCGATATGCCGTCCACCTTCCGTGTGGTTTATGAAACCTTCCTTGGTGCCAATGCAACTTCTAACCTTGGCATCTGGGGCTTCATCGCATATTGCGTCATGTACATTGCGATCATCATTCTGGTTGTTCTGATGCAGATGTCTGAGAGAAGGATTCCGATCCAGCAGTCATCTTCCAGAGCCTTAAACAAGACCAAGGGTGATCTCAATCATTTGCCGTTGAAGATCAACTCGGCATCGGTCATTCCTGTCATCTTTGCTTCCGCATTGATTCAGGGTCCGCAGATCATTGCTTCCTGGGTGAACCAGGATGCCTACAACTGGTTAGTCAAGATCTGTGACTTCACCAGTCCGTGGTTTCTGTGCTTCTATGCCGTATTGATCATCCTGTTCACGTTCTTCTATACCAACCTGACCATCGATCCGCAGAAAATGGCCGATGACTTAGGTAAGAACGGACAGTATATTCCGGGCGTTCGTCCGGGAACGGAAACCAAGAACTATGTATCCAAGGTCTTAAACAGGATCACAGTGCTTGGCGCATTACTTTTGACTTTTATCGCGATCTTACCGTATGTAACATCCAACCTGACAGGTCTGCCGCAGCGTGCTGCTGTCGGTGGTACCGGTATCATCATCGTTGTCGGTGTTGCAATGGATACGATCAAACAGCTGAAGTCCCAGTTGACTTCAAAACAGTACAAGAGTTTTGTAGGAAAGTAGAGGTATAAATGAATCTTCTGATTATCGGTGCTCCTGGTGCCGGCAAAGGCACCATGTCTGATTTA
>ONXX01000072.1 GCA_900321955.1 uncultured Bacillota bacterium
AACTAAGGCAGATCTTTCTGATGTCGGAGGGCATCGAAAACATGTTAAAGAAAAACGCCGTCATCTATGATGACTACGAAGATTTCATCAATGCGTCGATCTCCAGACGCTACACCAGGTCCAGGATTCAAAGGACGCTCCTTCATCTGGCATGCCATATAAAAAAGGGAGACGTCAAAGATCTTCCTGCCCCCGACTATTTGCGGGTCTTAGGCTTTAACCAAAAAGGCCGCCAGTATCTCAAACAGATCAAGGAAGAAAGAAATATCGTCACCCTGTTTAAAAACATACCCGAGCCTTATAAGAGCATTGAATACAAGAGTGACCTGCTTTATGCTTCCTTATTAAAAGATCCTTCCGCCTACATCAAACGTCAGCTGGAAGGACCTGTCATCGTCAAATAAAAGAATGGATCAATGATCCATTCTTTTTACATCTCAACGTTGTGATAAACTTCCTGGACATCCTCGACTTCATCGAGATTGTCTAAGAGTCTCTGCCACATTTCCTTATCGTGTTCGTCTGTCAGCTTAACATACTCCTGCGGAAGCATCTTGATCGCACAGACGGAATACTCACAATCCGGAATCAAAGCATCGATTGCTTCCTGTGCCTTATGAAGATCACTCGGTGCAACATATACTGTCATTTCACCATCTTCAACTTCGATATCGTTGACATCGACATCGGCATTGATCAGGGTATCCAGCATCGTATCTTCATCTTCATACTTGAAGCTTAAGACACCGAGGTTGTCATAATTGAAGGAAACCGAACCCTTGACGCCCATCTTGCAGTGGGACTTATTGAAGCACTGGTTCATAGCCGCAACCGTTCTGTTGGAATTGTCCGTCAGACAGTCGATGATGATCGTGGCATTGCCCGGTCCGAAACCTTCATAGCGGAGTGAATCGTAAGATTCAGCAGAACCGCCTTTAGCCTTTTCGATCGCTCTTTTAATGACATCTGCCGGCACCTGATTGGCCTTGGCTTCCTTGATTTTGGATCTTAACGTAAGGTTCATATCCGGGTCAGGGACGCCGGACTTGGCAGCGATATAAATTTCCTTGCCATACCTTGAGTATACTTTCGATTTCATTGCGGCTGTTTTAGCCATTGCCGCAGCTCTTACTTCATGCGCTCTTCCCATAAATTCACCTCATTAAATTTTTTACTTCTTTATTTTAATACGATTCAGTATGAATCGCAAAAAATTATACTCATGAAAAAAGCTGCCGCTTGCGCGACAGCTTCAGATTTGATTCGATTAGCCTTTTAATACGGCTTTGACCAGTTCACTGACTTCCGGTTCTGTGTGGCACTTAAGTGCTTTGTTCGCCAGTTCTTCCATTTCCTTCTTGTTCAAGGAAGTGATGATCTTTCTGGTCGGAAGGATCTTGGAAGCGGACATGGAGAATTCATCCAGGCCTAAGCCGAGCAATACCGGCGCAGCCATCGGATCGCCGCCCATTTCACCGCACATGCCGCACCATCTGCCCTGAGAATGAGCACCATCGATGGTCATCTTGATCAGACGCAGGATGGATGGGTTAAGCGGCTGGTAGAGGTAAGCGACCTTTTCAGACATTCTGTCGGCAGCCATCGAGTACTGAATCAGGTCATTGGTACCGATGGAGAAGAAGTCCGCATATTTTGCGAATTCATCAGCCAGAACAGCAGATGCCGGAATCTCGACCATCATACCGATCTCGATGCTGTCAGATACGGCGACGCCTTCCGCCTTCAGTTCTTCTTTGGTGTCAAGAACGAACTGTTTTGCGCTTTTGAATTCGTCGATCGTAGCGATCATCGGGAACATGATGGCCAGCTTGCCATAGACCGATGCACGAAGCAGTGCTCTGACCTGAGTCTTAAAGATATCTTTACGATCCAGGCACAGACGGATAGCACGATAGCCTAAGAACGGGTTCATTTCCGGTTCGAACTCGAAGTAAGGGAGTTTCTTATCGCCGCCGATATCCAGAGTTCTGACGACAACTCTCTTACCTTCCGCTCTTTCCAGAACGACTTTATAAGCTTTGAACTGATCTTCTTCACTTGGGAAGTCTTCAGTCGATTCCATGTACAGGAATTCTGTACGGTAAAGACCGACACCTTCCGCACCGTTGGCGATCACGTTATCCATATCTTTCGGAGAACCGATGTTGGCAACCAGTTCAACCTGGTGGCCGTCAACCGTGATCGAAGGTTTGTCAAGCAATACCTGCAGAGCAGCCTTTTCTTCCAAGAATCTGACACGTTTTTCTTCATATTCTTTCAGCTGTTCATCGGTAGGATTGATGATGACATCACCTTCCTTGGCGTCAAGAATGATCTTATCACCATGTTTGCAGGAAGACATGATGCCTGTGCAGCCGACGACGGCCGGAAGGCCTAAGGCAACTGCCATGATAGCAGCGTGCGAAGTCTTGCCGCCGATCTCGGTTACAAAGCCCAGAGAGTATTTTTTGTTTAACTGAGCAGTATCGGATGGAGTCATTTCTTCTGCAACGATAACGACTTCCTCATCGATCGCTGTCAGATCAGGAATAGTCAAACCGAGAATGTTGCACAGAAGTCTGAAGGAGACGTCCTTGATATCGGCCGCTCTTTCTTTGAAGTAGGCATCATCCATTGATTCAAACATACCGACCATCATATCGGAAACGGTCTTGGTTGCCTGATCGGCATTGGAACCGTCCTTGATCATGTTGACGATCTGATCTTTGTATTCCGGATCCTGCACCATCATCAGATGGGCATCGAAGATCGCCAGTTCTTCCGGTGCAAGTGTTGCACTGGCTCTTTCCTTGATCTGTTCGATATCACTGATCGTCTTGGTCAGCGCGTCTTCAAATACCTTTAATTCTGCATCGGTATCTCTTTTTTCTTCGCTGATGACGATCGTCGGCTGTTCGAGCTTATAGACTTTGCCTATGGCAATTCCGCTTGATGTAGCTATTCCTTTTAAAAACATATTTTACCCTCTCTTTTCATGAATAATTATACTTCCGTATGCGCTTACAGACAACGGAGAAAATTCGAATAAGCCCGATTTCTGTGCCTGTAGTAGGAAGCCGGTGAGTAGTACCCCAGGAACCAGTTTCCCCTTTTTCCCTCAACCACTTCCTTCTCTATGATGAACCGATCCTCCTCGTCCAGCATCTTTATGGCACTGTCTACATGCCGGATGACGATCTCGCCTGCTCTGGTCTTGAGACCATCGTCTTTATCTGGGTCATAGATCTCATCCAAAAGACGCTTAAAGTTTCGGTAGTTCCCCGACAGGATCTCGATCTCATGCCGGTTACTCTTATTATCAAATCCTTTCATTGCTCCCTTTCTTCATCCGGGCATCTTCTTTTCCCGGATCACATATGCTATATGAGATCAGCGCAAATCCGAACGCCTATTCACTGATCTCGATTAATCCATAGCCTCCTTCGTTTCTTTTATAAACAACAGCCAGTTTTTCTGAATCAGCATCCTTATAGATGAAGAATGAATGTGACAGCATTTCCATGCGCATGATCGCTTCGTCAAGGATCATTTCGTCAGCATAGATCGTCTTGGTTCTGACCGGAGTATCCTCATCCTCACTTGGTGCTTCATAGAAGTTCTCTGCCAGTGATTCTTTATGTCTTCTGGAGAGTCTTCCTTTCTGTCTTCTGATCTGATCTTCCAGCTTATCGATCGCCAGATCTACTGCAGTGGAGAAGTCCTGATGAACGACTTCTGATCTCATCAGGCCTATTTTGGTAGGAACGTTCACCTCGACTTTCAGCGCATCTCCGTGGATCTTTACGGTTACTCTGGCGCTCTGCGCCTCATCAATGACGACATACTTGTTCAGCTCGGAAAGTCTTCCTTCGATCTTTTCCCGCATCGTGTCATTGATTGTTACATTTTCACCATAAATAGCGAATTTCATAAGTCTTCCTCCTTTATATTTATTTAGACTCAACAATGAGCTTAATCAGCCAACGATAGACAAGGAATAAACCGTACGCATCTAACGAACAGTATTCCTTTAGATTTTCGACGATCTTTTCTCCTTCATCAGGATCCTGTTTTTCAATATTCCTCCAGTTAAATACCGCCTCCATTCCGTCATAGATATCCAGATCTTTGTAGGAATAATCCGAGCAGATATCCACCAGCTGCTTCAAGGTATAATTGCCTTTCATTCGGATGTCGTAGACTAATCCATCCAGGAACGGAACCGCCAGATCAAAGAAACGTGAGATAATCTGATGCAGTTTCTCGCTGTATTCCGGGTAGATGGAAGCCAGTTCTTCCAAACGCAGACATTCAGCACCTTGAGCGTTGTAAGCCAGGATCGGTCCGGAAGCCGGCAGGTAATCAATCAATGCTTCCACAAATTCTCTCCGGCAGTCACCCGTTCCGACAAAGGTCCTGTGTTCCATGTGGCCCTTATCGTCGATATAGTACAAAGCAAATTCGAAACAGACGACATCCATCGGCTTCATCTTCTCGTAGATCGGGATCAGATAACGGTCCCATTCAAAATCGATGAAGGAGATCGGCCGCTCGGAAATCTTGTCCAGCCAGTTCATCAGCGCATAGCGGTCGATGAACAGACCGCCGTTTTTGGAAGCCATGATCTGGGCGTATTGAATTCTGCTTCCCTCCACTAAAGAAGGATCAGCCTGTTTCAATTGACGGATGCCCTGATCATACATGCGGTTCTTATTGCGGCTGGCGACCAGCGTCAGGATCGAATCGTCTTCTTCCTCCTTCTCCTCAGGGAAGCAGCGTCCGTAGTATTCACACAAGCCATAGAGCTTGCAGCTGCGGCACTTTTTCGCCTTGGAATTGGCAGGGTCGAAACTCTCCATCTGAGAGATGTATCCTTCGTAATCGACATCGACTTCCGAAGCGATATCGATCAGTTTCTTCTTTTTGAAACGATCTTCGATCACAAAGAGTTTTTTTGCTTCGAGTTTCCCTTCGTTGACATAGTCACCGTTTAAGTGGATCAGATAGATCCGATCAACCTTTAAACCATGTCTTTTCAGAACTTTCAGGGTGATGCGGTAAGTCAGGGCGTCTACATCTTTGACAGAAGTTCCGTAATACACAAAATACAGATCAAAGAGATCTCCTTTTTTGTGCATTAAAGGGACGTTCAGACGCATCTGACCATCCATAAAGCGTGGGTGAATAAACCACTCAAAATTATTTAATTCCGACAAGACTCTGTCTGCCGGATCATTTCTGACGCCTTCGTAACACTCGGTGATATCGAACAGCTCTTTCAGCAGATCAACAGTATTCGCATCAGCGCGCAAATAAGGTTTGAAAACACTGTTCTCGTCTTTTCCGTAAAAGTAGAGCCTTTCACAGCGAAGAAATCTCTTTATATCACTGATATGATACATATCTTCCTCTGTATTCATTATAGCTTATTTTTATGCCGATGACTCATCAAAATGTTCTGACGGGTACCTTTTATCCGATTGAATCAAAGGAGAATGAATCCTATAATTGACTTATGAAAATCTATTGTGAGAAGTGCCGTCAGGAAATCAGTTCCGAATGCAACAAGCAGATAGAAAACTATAAAGTCGGCAAAGTCATCTGTCCGCATTGCCATTATGAACAGAAGCGCTATCTTTCGGAAGCCGACATCCTCTTGTATTTCGGAATCAGCGAGGTTCTCTATGTCCTGCTGAGTTTGATTTCCGTCTTCGTGTTTAAGAAACTTGGAGTCAGCGCCGTTTCCATCGGGCTTTTATTTGTCCTGCTGGTGGCATCGTATTTTGTTTCCAAGCTGATCTCATCCTCGATCTATGAAAAAGCCTATTTCAAGGCAGAATGGAAAAACAAGGAATTTGAAGAAGATCAAAGTGCAATACAGCGAAACATCAGCTGGCAGTTCATGCTCTTCTTTGCCATCACCATCACCTTCCTGACGATGGAAGAAGGAAAACTCTTCTTCGCCATCGCCATGCCGCTGGCACCGATACTGACCTTCATCAAGCTGTATCTGCAGCTTCGCTACGAAAGATCAAAAACAAAAAAATAAAGCTTTGCAGGAACGAATCTTCGCAAAGCTTTTTTAATATCCTATTCAATACCGGTCTTTGGTAAAACGTATTTTCTTCCTCGATCTTTTCCCAGATCGCCTTGAAGGAAGGCTCGACGCTTTCTTTTTCGAGGTTTCCTTCTTCTTCACCAAAAACATTGATCGTTTCTGACAAGACGCCCATCAGCAAAACCAGAACCAGAATCGTATTCATGATTTTCTGAAATGTTTTGGCCATCGGATCCTCCTTATACATCGATCCTATTGTCACGCAAAAAGGAGCCTTCGCTCCTTTCATGTCACAGATATCAATTCTGAATCTTATTTTACGACAATGATCTTTTCGATGATCGGCTGTTCTTCTTCGGGAATCGTTCCGTTGTTGTCGAT
>ONXX01000027.1 GCA_900321955.1 uncultured Bacillota bacterium
AAGGCTACACTTTTTCTTGTTGCCACCCCGATCGGCAATCTGTCTGAAGCTTCCCCGCGCAGCGTGGAGGTTTTAAAGAGCGTCGATGTGATCGCCTGCGAGGATACCCGCAATTCCAAAAAGCTCTTAAGCCATTTTGATATCCATACCAGGATGATCACCTATCATAATTTCAACGAACGCGAATCTTCCAAGGGCATCCTGTCACTGCTGGAAAAAGGGGAGGATGTCGCTTTGATTTCAGATGCCGGCTATCCTCTGATCTCCGATCCGGGCTATCTTCTGGTTCAGGAAGTGATCAAGGCAGGTTTTGCGATCGTGACGGTATCCGGTCCCAATGCCGGACTCAATGCCCTGGTGGCTTCGGGATTGCCGACCGGCCACTATCTCTTTTATGGTTTTCTCAATGCCAAGGCTTCCCAGGCCGAAAAAGAGCTTGCGGCATTAAAGGATTTCCCTTATACGCTCATCTTTTATGAGGCACCTCACCGCATCGAAAAGACTCTGAAGCTGGCGCTGAAAGTCCTTGGCGATCGGCGGGCCTGTCTGGCAAGAGAACTGACCAAGTTGCATGAGGAGTATCATCGCGACACGCTTTCAAAGCTTTGCGAACTGCACGATCTCAAAGGTGAGATGGTTTTGATCATCGAAGGCCAGAATGAAGAAAAGGAAGTCTCCCTTGAAGTTCTCTTAAAAGAAGTTAAGGAAGAAATCAAGGCGGGGATGCGTTCCAAAGAGGCGATCAGCACGGTCGCGAAGAAATACGACGTTTCCAAAAACAGCCTCTATGAAGAATATCTGAAACAGAAGGAAGACAAACAGGATGAAGGCGAGTGAGTATCAGGCGAAAGCCATGCGGACGCTGAATCCGCAGATCGCAAAGAAAGACATTCTGGTCAATGCGGTCATGGGCCTTTCGGCGGAAGCGGGGGAAGCGACCGATCTGGTGAAGAAACATCTCTTTCAGGGCCACGATCTGAAAAAGGATGAGCTGATGAAGGAACTGGGCGATATCGCCTGGTATCTGGCGGAAGCGGCCACAGCCATCGATGTGAGCCTGGATGAGGTCCTTTCCATGAACATCGAAAAGCTGAAGGAACGCTTTCCGGACGGCTTTGATGCGCTGCGCTCCATGTATCGTGAGAAGGCGCCTTTTTACGGCTATGAAGATACGGCGGTGAAGATCCTTGATCAGAAACATCCGGCCATACAGAGTCCTCAGGATCTCTACGATCTTTTAAAGCTCTGCTGGAATAAAGAAACATGCGCACCGCGCATGGCTGAAGACTGGACAAGTGAGAATCCCAGCCTTGGCCAATGTTCGATCACGGCCTTTCTGGTTCAGGACATCTTTGGCGGCGAAGTCTATGGGGTTGACCTAAAGGATGGCAACTATCATTGTTTCAACGTCATTGACGGTCACATCTACGATCTGACTTCCGCACAGTTTGACCATCCCCTGGATTATACGCTTGAGCATAAACAGGAAAGAGAAGTTCACTTTCAGAAGAAGGAAAAAGAAGAACGCTATCAGAAACTGAAAAAGTCACTGACAGAGAAGGAAAAAGAAAAAGAAAAGCAGCTCATCTTAAGATAAGCTGCTTTATTTTTGAATGGTGCACCAGGTGAGACTTGAACTCGCATGGGATTTCCCACACGCCCCTCAAACGTGCGCGTCTACCTATTCCGCCACTGGTGCGTAAGTCTATTATAGAACATTTTGTGTCGAAATAAAAATATTTTAATAAAATAAGTATGTAGAGTTTTTTAAAGGAGATTTTCACAAATGAGTTCGTTTAAAGATCTGAGGATCGTCGATAATTTCTATCAGACGTCAGCCTTTTATCCGATGCCTACCGTATGCATCAGCACCGTCAATCCCGACGGAAGTCTGAACATCGGTTCCTATTCTCTGTGCTTCCCGTACTATATTGCCGGCAAGGACCGCTACGCGATGGTCTTGGAATGCCGCAACACTTCCAATACCTGCCAGAACATCCTGCGCACCCACAAGTGTGCGCTCAACTTCATCACCGATGAGAAGAAGTATTTCAAAGAGGCAGTCCGCCTTGGCTTCCCGGGTCCGAGTGAAGAAAAGATGAAGGAACCTTTACTGTTCAAAATGGAAGACGGCTTAGCCGATCCAAGCGACAAGAACCGTCCGCAGGTCATTGCCGATGCCTTCCAGGTCTTCGAATGTACCTGGGCAAGCCATCTGGAGAACGGCGATAAATTCAAGGTTGAAGATATCGATGACGGCCATCCGGGTCCGTATAACGATTTCAACGGAATCACTTCCAAGTATGGCGCTCACTTCATTCTTTATATCGATAAGATTCTGATGAAGGAAAGATACTATGACGCGATCGTCAACGGCGTCAAGGCTTCCGATTTCCCGAATGTTCCGGTAGATTACGGTTACCGTGATTCGACCAACTTCTGGTATACCCAGTTCCCGCGCTATTTCCAAAAGCCGATCGCTGAACCGATCCCGGCACCGAAAGAAGTCGATCTGGCTTCCATCCGTTATGCGGCAGACCGCTGTGATGCGCAGATCCGTTTCACCGACGCGGCTTTGAAGAACTTTGTCAAAGTACCTCGTCCTTTCCTGAAGACCGTCCTCAACGGCTGTATTGCCTGGGCGAAGGAAAACAATGTGACATTGATCGATGATGAACACGTCAAGATCATCAACGACAAGCGCAAACAGGAAAAAGAAAAGAAGAAATAAGAAAAAACGGCCCTCATCTAAGAGGGCCGTTATGATCCGGCAGTCCTAAGACGATAGCCAAGGGCTGTATGTCTTCACTGTAGGGGATCGGCGGATAAGAATCGTTCTTGGCGAGAAGTTCGTTGTTTCCTCTGGTGCGGATGAGGATCTCATCATTGACCAGAAAGACACCGGCTTCGTGTAAGGCGACATTCTCACTGTTGCGGACCAGGATCCGGCTGCCTTTGGGATACAAAGGTTCCATGGAATCATCCGGCATCACGATCATACTGGTAGCGCGGTGATTGAAGGGGGTGTCGTCAATGGCGCAGACAACAGCTCCCAGAACATTGTTTTCATAGTAATCCCGGATATCGCGGTAGAACGGACGCATGATCTTGCGGGCAAAGTCCAGATCATCCCTGACCCGTCCCAATTCCGAGGCCAGAGAATTGTTGATGACGATCTGGCCCTGCAGATCCAAAGAGCGATAGTCACTGATGAAGTCCACTTCTTCCTGACGGAAGGCATACCTTTTATCGTCGAAATAGTCCTGGAACAGGTAATTCGGTTCCACATCCAGTACTTTGATGATTTTTACCAGGATCTCCGCATTCAAGCCGCGAAAATTGTTTTCGTAATTGCTGATAGCGGAAGCTGACTTGCCGATCTTTTCACCCAGCTGTTTTTCGGTCAGCCCGCGCCTGATTCTGATCTCTTTGATTCTCTTTCCGATGTTCATGCTACACACCTCAATTCGATAATATCACTAAAAAAATTCAGAAAAAGAGGTGAAATACAGGAAAACAAAATATCGAAATTTATATTTTCATAAACGTGATAAAATGAATTAGTAAGTTCACGTATATGAAATTTTCGAAAGGATCATCTTATGTCTAAGATCTGCGAAAGAAATCATCCGGTCGTCAAAAACATCCGAAAGGCGATGGAAGAAAGAGAAATTTGTATTGACGAGTTGTCAGAGAAAAGTGGTATCATATGTAATGATCTTGAAAAGATCCTTGCAGATAAAAAAGTCATCAATCCATATGAGATTGCCTGCATTGCCGGGGCACTCGGCTTGGAAGTGAATGATCTGTTCAGAGAATAAAAATGAGGATAAGACCGGAGGGGTCGGGCTCGGGATTATATTAGTTTCCGAATCCGCTAATGGCTCCCATCCCGGGCTCGACCCGTCCGGTTTTATTAAAACGGTATCCGAAGATACCGTTTTTTGTTGGAGTTTTTGTTTTTTTCTTATTTAATCGTGATCCGTCCTTCTACATGGGAATCGACGTTGTTCATGGAAGAAAGCAGTTCCTCGAAGATCGAGAAGTCGTCGGTGATGACCATGCGCGGCTTCTTGTTGGCAATCACCTCTTCAACCGGAACATTGAAGAATTCAGTGAAGTTTTTGAAATGGTAGTCCTGCAAGGCGATGCGGACCATCCGATCATCGGCAATCTCTTCGCCGTTCAGGGAAAACTCTTCGAAGTCGCCTTTCTTTCGGTCATAGACCATCTTCATTCCCTTGGAGACCTGATAGAATTCGCCGAACATCTCATCCCGCAGCATGAAACGCATCATCCTTCTGAATTGCAGACCGCTTACTTCCAGCATGTAGACCGGCGCGTTGTACGGCACACATTCCTTGAGTTCCTGGAACTGGACGATTGGTCCCATTTCCTTAAGCCGGATCGATCCCGATCCCATCAGCATGACTTCAAAGGAGGAGTCGACCTGCAAGAGGTCGGCAAACAGATTCCCCAGTTCGGTCTCCTGATAGCGGCTTGGATGGGTGAGCTTGCGCTTGAAATTGGTGACGATCTTGCCATAGATGCGGTCGGTCCTTTCCTTATAGGAATTCAGAACGCTTTCTAAGATCGGATCGATTGGGCAATGGCGGGAATCGATAGGGATGCATTCCCATTGATAGGAGACCATCCTGTGTTCGTCTGTGTCGATCTCGATATCGAAGCGGCCGATCTGGTCCGTGCCGATGCCGACCTGGACGATCGGAACACCGTTGACGATGCACGGCTCTTGAAGGTATGTGTGGGAGTGGCCGCCGATGATGAAGTCGACGCCCCAGTTGGGATCCAAGAGTTCCGCCAGCTTCTTGTCCTGATCAAAGCCGATGTGGGTCAATAGGACCGTGAGGTCGACTTTGGTAGTCTTGTAGTTGTCAACGATGACGCCGACCTGTCTGGCAGCTTCCCAGACGTCGATGAAGGAACCGATGATCTCTTCGTTTCGGGTGGAAGCCAGGACTTCATTGGTGATGATGCCGATAAACATGACTTTTAAACCGTTGACATCCAGGATGGCGTATGGTTCAAAGAGCCTGGTGTGATTGGATTTGATGTACATGTTGGCATTGATGATCGGGAATTTGGCGCATCGTTCCAGAAACAGAAGGTGAGCCAGTCCGTAGTCGACTTCGTGGTTGCCCAGGGTGACGACATCGGGTGACAGAAAGTTCATCAGTTCGATCGTCGAGAAACCCTTGTATTCACTGTCGATGACCGATCCGCGGAACATGTCGCCGGCAATGGCAAAGAGGACATTTTTCTCTTCGTCACGCACTTTCTTGATAAAGCCTGATAACAGGGGAATGCCGCCTTCCTGGTAAGCATCTTTCTGTTCTGCCAGGAAATCGCCGTGCATATCGTTGGAATGCAAAAGAACCAGTTTTTCTTTGGTCATAAACCTCCTTTCAATTGTGGATGAATGTAATAAAAAAGCCTTATATCTCTATTATATAGGATATAAGGCTTTATTTTACAGGTTGAGCAGTTTGATCAGTTCGTTCCAGAGGGACAAGGTCCACTTGGAAGCATCACCGGCCAGTTTCGGGAAATTGTAGGCAGGATCATCGATCTTTTCTCCATACATCGTTTTGACATATTCGATGGCCTGCTTGGCGAATTCATAAACCTTTTCGGCTGCTTCGCCTTCCAGCCCTTCCGTGTAATGAAGAAGGGAAACGGCAGCTTCGTAGATCACATCGGCGTTTTTGCGGTTTTCATCGATGACGCCGTCCTTGATCAGCTCGTAATTATTCAGGATGGTGTTCTTGAATTCTTCCAGTTCAATCTCACTGATCTCATCGCCGTAAGGCAGCTTGGCAATGGTTTCTTCTTCCATGGTCTGATAGAAGCTTTCCACTTCGGACCATTTGATTTTTTTCTTCTTTTCGACCAGAGCCCAGTTGTCATCGCTCCATGCCTGGATCTCGGCGATCTGATTTTCGACATCCTGCTTGAGATTTTTGAAATCATCGGACCTCTCATAGGCAGCCTTGATCAATGACTCAATGGCCATGGTCAAGGTGTTGATTTTTGAACTTTCCAGAGAATTGGACTGGGCTGAGAGGGACTGCAGGAGGATGTTGCTCTTATATAAGGAATGAAGAGCTTCTTCATCTTCTTCCTTGACGCCTTCTTTGATGGCTGTCACCTTTTCACAGACAGCGGCAAACAGATTTTTGAAGTCGCTGATCGAATAGGAATCGTAGGCAGCGGCTTCGCTTATGGCTTCGTTATATATTTCATCGTACCGGGCACTGACATCTTCCCAGGTGATCTTCTTGGAAAGACAGCCGCTCAGTGCCAGCAGCAGACTCATCAGGATAAGGATCTTTTTCATTGCTGTAGCCTCCTTTGTGTTTACGAAATTCATTATACATTAGATCATCTTCCGGATTGAAAAAGAAAAGTTCCCATCGGGAACTTCTTTTGAGTAGTGGTGCACCGAACAGGACTTGAACCTGCACGAGTCGCCTCATATGAACCTGAATCATACGCGTCTGCCAATTCCGCCATCGGTGCGTGCACAAATATAATACCACAAAAAACTTGAAACTCAAACCGATAATGATAAAATAATTAGGTATGGATTTTAGAAAGATTATCAACGTGGCGGTCATCGCCCATGTCGATGCAGGAAAATCAACTCTGGTTGATGCTTTTTTGGCGCAGTCGCATGTCTTTTCCGACCATGAAGAGGTCGTCGCTCAGGTCATGGATTCCAACGATCTGGAGAGAGAAAGAGGCATTACGATCTATTCCAAAAACTGCTCGATCGTCTATCAGGACTACAAGATCAATATTGTAGATACACCGGGACACGCAGATTTCTCCAGTGAAGTCGAACGTATCATCAAAACGGTCGATACGGTCATTCTGCTGGTCGACTCTTCGGAAGGCCCGATGCCGCAGACCCGTTTCGTCCTCAAGAAGTCGCTTGAGGCAGGCCTGAGACCGATTCTTCTGATCAACAAGATCGATAAGAAGGATGCCAGAATCAACGAAGTTATCGATGAGGTCTATGATCTTTTCCTGGATCTCAATGCCAATGATGATCAGCTGGATTTCCCGATCCTCTATGGTATCGCCAGAAGCGGTATCGTCCGCTACAATCCGGGTGATTCCAACGACGACATCAATCCGCTGTTTGAAACGATCGTCAGCCATGTCGATCCGTATCCGAACCGGATGGATGAACCGCTGCAGATGCAGGTAAGCGCCTTGGCTTATGATGACTATATCGGCAGAATCGGCGTCGGCCGTGTCTATTCCGGTGTCATCAAACAGAATTCGATGATCTCCGTCTGCAACAATAACGGCAAGAAGGAGAACCGCAAGATCGCCAACCTCTATAACTATCAGGGGCTCAAGCGTACAGCGATCGCCGAAGCACAATGCGGCGATATCGTCATGGTCTCGGGTATTGAAAACATCGAGATCGGTGACACGATCGGTCCGGAAGGCGTCTTCAATCCGCTGCCGCAGATCGACATCGAAGAACCTACACTGTCCATGAACTTCATGGTCAATACATCCCCGTTCCAGGGCAGATCCGGCAAATATGTCACCAGCCGTAACATTAAGGAAAGACTGGAAAAGGAACTGGAAGTCAATGTCGGCTTAAGAGTCGAAAGCACCGCAACGACCGATACCTTTAAGGTTTCCGGCAGAGGTGAACTGCATCTTTCCATCCTTTTGGAGAATATGCGCCGTGAGGGATACGAAGTCGCGGTCAGCCGTCCGGAAGTCATCTTCAAGAAGGTTGACGGCAAACTGCAGGAACCGGTAGAAGAAGTGATCTGCTCGGTGCCAAATGAGTATTCCGGTACTGTCATCAACAAGCTCAATCTGCGTAAAGGCCAGATGATCGATATTCAGGACGAAGGTTCCTATACCAGAGTCATCTATCATGTGCCAACCAGAGGTCTCTTAGGCTATCGAAGCGAATTCATCAACGATACCAAGGGCGAAGGCGTCATGGTTCGTAAGTTCATTCAGTACGAACCGTTTGTCGGCGAGATCGCTCAAAGAAGCAACGGTGCTTTAATCTCGATGGCTTCGGGCAAGGCGATGACTTACGCTTTGTGGAATCTGCAGGAAAGAGGACAGCTGTTCATCACGCCGCAGACGGAAGTCTACGAAGGCATGATCATCGGTGTCTCTTCCAAGACCCAGGACATTGAAGTCAATCCGACTGTCAACAAGAAGATGACGGCCATCCGTTCCACCGGCAACGATGAAGCGATGAAGCTGGTACCGGCGAGAGTCTTCTCTCTGGAAGAAGCACTTGAGTTCATCAACGATGATGAGCTGGTGGAGATCACACCGGATGCGATCCGTTTAAGAAAACGTTATTTGACCAATCTTGACCGCCGCAGACATATGCGTGAGGTCACCAAGGAAGCGAATAAACAATAAGAAAGAGCCTTGCGGCTCTTTTCCTTTGTGCAATCCCATAGCGTAACGGGAGGGGAATAAAGTAAAATAAAAGTATGGAACTGCTGGTCACTTTAAGACACATTGAATCTTTGGAAAAGATCCTGCCGTTTGCCGACGGCGTCATTTTGGGCAGCCATTTTACCAATGGTTATCATCTCAGTCTGGAAGAGATCACCCAGTCCGTCCGTTTCTGCCGTACCTTCCATAAGAAGGTCTACATCATCATGGACGATTTCATCTCGGAAGATGAAAAGATGCTGATGTACGATTATCTGGATTTTATCGATGGTTTGAATGTCGACGGCATCTACTTCCATGATCTTGGCATTTACAATGCCGCCAAATCCTATGGTCTGGTTTCCAAACTGATCTATGACGGCAAGACCGTCATGTGCAATTCCCTGGATACCGCTTTTCTTCTGGATAAGGGGATCGATTCGATCGTGATCTCACGTGAACTGACCTATCCGGAAGTAAAGGAGATCTTAAAGAATCACAGCGGAAGGATTGATCTGCAGATCTTCGGTCATCTGCGCATGTCTTATTCCAGACGTCATTTCTTAAAAAACTACTTCAAACAGATCGGAAAGGAATACGACTACAGCGGCAAGGAGACCCTGAGTCTGGTCGAAGAACAGCGGGAATACAAGATGCCGATCATCGAAGATGAAGACGGCACCTACATCTATACCGATTATATTTTTGAGATGTTCAATGAGATCTGCGAAGTTAAAAATGACATCAAGCGCGGCATCATCGATACGCTGTTTATCGATGACCTCAACCTGATTTGCCAGGTATTGCGCGATTACCGCAGGATCAATATGGGCAACCGTTCCTTTATTAAGGAAAGCTTCATGCACAATCATCCGGGCAATTATTCCACCGGATATTTCTATCAGAAGACCAATATAAGCAAAGATGAATAAGATCGAACTGCTGGCACCCGCAAAGGACCTGAACAAGGCCAAGATTGCGATCATGTACGGAGCTGACGCCGTTTATGTAGGCGGCAAGTTTTACTCACTCCGCTCCCGCGCTTCCAACTTCGAACCGGAAGATCTCAAGGAACTCTCACAGTTTGCCAAGAAATACGGCGCCAAAGTCTATGTGACGGTCAATATTGTCTTTCATGATGCCGACTATTACGGCATCCGCGAATACCTGCGCTATCTCGAAGAGATCGGCATTGACGCGATCATCATCTCTTCCCTGGCCCTGATCCCGGTCGCCAGACAGGAAGCTCCGCACGTCGAGTGTCACATCTCGACCCAGCTTTCTTCTTTGAATTCTTCGGCTGTCAGAACACTCAAGGAATTCGGTGCCGACCGCATCGTGTTGGGAAGAGAAGCTTCGATGGCCCAGATCGAACAGATCGCCAGGAATGTGAACGTGCCTTTGGAGGTCTTTATCCATGGCGGCATGTGTTCCAACTATTCCGGCCGCTGCGTGCTGTCCAACCGCATGACACTGCGTGATGCCAACCGGGGCGGCTGTGCGCATTCCTGCCGCTGGAAGTACCGTCTCTATGACGGCGATACATTGATCTCCGATCCCGATTGTCTTATGTCGATGTCCTCCAAGGACCTCAGGGCCTCGGCTTATGTGGAACGCATGATCGCTTCCGGCATCGCCTCCTTAAAGATTGAAGGACGCATGAAGTCGGAATACTACATCGGTCAGGTCGTCAAGACGTATCGAAAGATGATCGATGAGATCTATGAAAAGGGAAAGCTGAGCCCGGATAGACTCGCATACTACGACAATGAACTTTCCAAGGCGGAAAACCGTCCGAGTGATGACGGCTTTTTGTCAGGGGATTGTGATAATACCAAACATCTCTATGGCGTCAATGGCGCCGGGGTGACCCACGACTATGTTGCCTATATCCATCATTTTGAACCAAGCCGCAATATTGCCCTGATCGAAGTCAAGAACATCTTTGCCAAAGGTGATGAGCTGGAAGTCTTCGGACCGCATCTGGACAATAAGCGCTTTAAGGCGGAAGTGATGTTTGATGAGAAATACAATATTGTCGAGCTTGCCAACAAGCCGACACAGCTCCTTTTGATCCGCATGCCTTTTGCGGCAGAAAAGGGCGATATGATACGAAAGGTCTCTCACCGATGATCATCGAGGGAGCCATCGCCGTCAAAGCGGCACTGCAGAATAAAAAAAGAGAGATCTTTAAAGTCTATATCGATAAAGACAAGAAGACCAAGGATTTCAACTATATACGCAAACTGATCCGGCAAAACGGTGTTGAAGTCTTCGAATGTGAAAGAAGCTATCTGGAAACGATCCTGACCGGCAAGAGCCATGGCGGTATCGGTGCCGATGTTTCCGAAAGAAGAGAAGATGAATTCGATGATTCCGACATCTTTTTTCTTGACGGCATCGAGGATCCGTTCAACCTCGGCTATTGTCTCAGGACCCTTTATGCGATGGGTGTAAAAAACGTTTTATTAAACAAACGGGATTATTCGCAAATGGAAGGCCAGCTGCTGAAATCTTCGGCAGGTGCCTATGACATGATCAATATCGCCTTGTGTCAGGAGCCTTTGAAGATGATCGCTTCCTTAAAGGAGAAAGGCTATTATCTCTATGGCTTATACCGCGGGGCGCAGGCAAAAGACATCTTTGATGTGCGTTTTGCCGATAAGGCCTTATTCATCCTGGGCGGCGAAAAGCGGGGGATCTCCGGTGATCTGCTGGATCTTTGCGATGATCACCTCTATATTTCCTATGGATCGGATTTCCGCAACGCCCTCAACGCCAGCGCAGCCTTGGATGTCGTCGTTACTTTGCTCAGGAGTCAGAGAAGATGATCACTTCCAAAGACAACAAGACCGTCAAGCAGTTAAGCAAGCTGCACCAGAAGAAGTACCGCCAGGACAGCTTCCTGCTTTTTGATGAAGAGATGATCCTGGCTGCCAAGCAGGCGGGTTATCTCAAACAGCTGGTCTACACCGGCGAGGCGCCTTTTGAATTTTCCGATTCTCTGGAAGTCTCGAAAGAGGTGCTGGATAAGATTGCCCAGCGGGAGGATCTTTCTTATCTGGGCGTTTCCTCTTTAATTAAGGAAAGCGACAATTACGGCAAGCGCATCGTGATCCTGGATCATCTGCAGGATCCTTTGAATATCGGCCGCATCATGGAAGCAGCCCAGTTATTCGGTTTTGATTCCCTGATCCTGTCGGAAGGATGTGCCGAGATCTACAACGAAAAATGCCTCGCAAACTGCAAGGCAGGGATCTATCATCTGAATATCACCCATAAGCCGCTGATCGAAGAGATCGGAAAGCTGCAAAGAGAAGGCTATCTGGTCTGCGCCACCGGATTAAGCGATAACACGGTGGAAATGCACGAGGTGAAAACGCAGGATAAGATGGCTTTCATTTTGGGCAACGAAGGAAGCGGCGTCCGCAAGGAAGTCATGGAAGCTTCCGATCTGGTGATGAAGATCGACATGCGCAACATCGATTCACTTAATGTCGGCATGGCTGCTTCGATCATCATGTATCAGTTCAGAAGGAAACTGTAAAGCGGGTCTCGCCCTCTTTTAAGGGAATTTCCTTCAAACTGTAATCAAAGACTTTAACGAAACGGTCCCCCTGGATCGTTTCTTTTACAAAGGCGTCTACTTCTTCGCCCTGAACTTCGCAAACCACATCGCCGTTGGAGGCGTTGCGCACATAGCCGGTCAGGGAATGCTTTCTGGCACAGGCGATGGCCTTGCCGCGGAAACCGACGCCCTGGACGATGCCGCTGTATATGATATAGTATCGTTTCATACTTTAATTGTATAAGAAAAGAGGCTCGAGGCCTCTTGTTTCTTACTTGATTTCTTCGAAATCGGCTGCCCCGTGTTTGCACAACGGACAGACGAAGTCATCCGGGAGTACGTCGCCTTCATAGACATAGCCGCAGACCTTGCAGACAAATCCTTTCTTGCCTTTGGTATCGGCTTTCGGCTTGACGTTGTTCTGATAGTAGGTGTAGGTCATCGTGTCGACATTGTTGATGACGCGGGCCTCGCTGACCGAGCAGATGAACATGCCGTGGGTGCCAAGATCCTTATAGTCTTCCACCTTCAAAGAGAAGAAGGCATTGATGTAGCGGGAAAGGAAGACGAGTCCGTTGTCGGAACGAAGGACCTCTTTCTCGTTTTTGAACTTGTCGATGTTGCGGCCGGACTGGAAGCCGAACTGCTGGAAGACCTTGAACGGGGTCTCGATATTGAGACAGTTGACATTCATGATGCCGGTCTGTTTGATGACATGGTGGGAATAGTTGTCCTTGTTGATGGAAACCATGACCCTGAACGGATTGTCGGTAAGCTGGACGACCGTATTGACGATCAGGCCGTTGTCCTTCTTTCCGTCGTTGGAAGTGACCACGTAGAGGCCATAGCCGATCGAGAAGAGGGCCTTCATATCGTTCTTGTTGGCCTTTTTCTCATCGCGGGCCAGATAGTCGACACTTAAGGCCTGGCATAAGGCGGAGATCTCTTCCTTGTTTGTATCGTTCATAGCTGAGCGGATATGAACGACCGGTTCAATGAAAGTCAGATTCGGTGATTTTGCCAGCATGTCTTTCATGATCTTGGCAGCCAAAGGTGCCCAGGATCCGTTTTCGATCAGGCCGATCTTGCGGTTCTGGAAGCCGCGTTCCGTCAGATGATCGATGAACTGTTTCATGAACGGATAGATGTCGGCATTGTAAGTCGTGGTTGCCAGAACCAGTTTGGAATAGGCAAAGGCATCGGCGACGGCTTGCGACATATCGCATCTCGCCAGATCGTAGACTTTGACTTCCGGCACGTTGGAGGCCTTCAGTTCTTCAACCAGTCTGTCGACTGCTGCCTTGGTGTGGCCATAGACCGAAGTATAGCAGACAACGACACCGTCTTTTTCGACGTCGTAGCTTGACCAGGTATTGTATAAGTTCAGATAGTAAGGCAGATTCTTGTAAAGGAAAGGACCGTGCAAAGGCAAGATCATCGAGATATCCAGACCACCGGCCTTCTTTAAGACGGCCTGAACCTGACGGCCGTACTTGCCGACGATGCCGATGTAGTAGCGTCTCGCCTCATCGGCCCAGTCTTCTTGTACGTCCAATGCACCGAACTTGCCAAAGCCATCGGCGCTGAATAAGGCTCTTTCATAGGAATCGTAGGTCATCATGACTTCCGGCCAGTGAACCATCGGGGCGGCGATGAAATTCAAGGTGTGCTTGCCCAGTTCCAGTTTGTCGCCTTCCTTAATGACGATGCGGCGCTCTTCATAGGCCGTGCCGAAGAAGTTGAGCATCATCGCAAAGGCCTTGTCTGAAGATACGATGATCGCCTTGTCATAGATCTTCATGAAGTTGGCGATATTGGCGGAGTGATCCGGTTCCATATGCTGAACGATCAGATAATCGGGCTGTCTGCCGTTGAGGACGGACTGGATATTGTCCAGCCATTCATGGGTGAAGTGCTGGTCAACGGTATCCATGACCGCGATCTTTTCATCAATGATCACATAGGAATTGTAGGACATGCCGTTTGGCACCTTGTACTGGCCTTCAAAAAGGTCGATGCGGTGGTCGTTGACGCCTACATATTTGATGGTATTGGTGATTTCCATAATTAAAATGTCTCCTTAAAGACATTATATGCGATATCGAAAAAAGAAATGTGAAAATCAGATCAAAGCTTCCAAGATCAGCACGCTGATGCAGCAAAGAAGTGTCACTTTAAAAAGACCCATTTCCTTATAGGCGGCGATGATGCCGATCAGCAGGGACAGTGCGCCAGCCACAGGATGGGAGGTCGCATCGATGATGGCCGGGAAGGTCATGACCGAAAGGGTGACGTAAGGAACGTAGTAGAGAAAGCTGCGTATGAAAGGACTTCTGATCGGCTTGCGGATCAGGGTCAAAGGAAGGACACGTATGGCAAAGACAGTGATTGCCATGACCAGTATATAAATATAGATATTACGATTCATCATTTCCTCCTTTGATCGGGAAAAGCAGGGCGCCCAAAGAGGAGATGACGATGGTCAACAGGATGGTGATCATCGATTCGGAAAGAGGGCTGAATCTTGATAAAAGATAGGAGGCAAGAAAACTCAAAAGGATCAGTATCGTGATCGGTTTTGACTTCTTTGCCGGCGGGATGATGATGGCCAGAAACATGCCGAACAAGGCAACCGATAAGGCCGAAACCAGACGTTTTGGCAAAACATTGCCCATGACGATGCCGGCTGCTGTGCCGAAAGACCAGCAGGGTGCGGCAAAGCTGATCGCACCATAGGAAAAGAAAGGATTGCAGTAAGGATCCTGCGATATCGCCAGGGCGAAGTATTCAATGGCTAAAGCGAAATATTCATCGGTCAGATAGAAACCGAGAAGAAGACGGTGGATCATCGAGGCCTTGGGATCGATCTTCTGTGACAGGGCAAAGGACATCAGAACGTAGCGGATATTGCTGACAAGGGTGATGATGGCCATTTCAAAATAGGGGACAGCGTCCTTGATGGCAATAAAGGCGGCGTTTTCACCGGCTGAGGCGTTGACCAAGGCAGAAGTGAGGAATCCCTGAAAGGGGGTCAGGCCGGCAGCAGCGGCAATGATACCCAGTGAAAAGGCTACCGCAAAGTAGCCTGCACCAATTGGCAATCCGGTTTTGAATCCTTTTTTAAATGCATCCATAGTTTAAAAAAGAACCAGATTTCTGGTTCTTACAGTTTTCTGAAATCTTCAACATTCAATACGAAGATCGTGGCACCGCCAACTTCGACTTCGATCGGATAGGAGACCAAAGACGACATATCGGTGGAAATCGTTGTCGGAACAGCTTCTTTCCTTCTCTGTGATTCGTTGCCGATGATCTCGATCGCCTTTTCAACTTCCTTATCTTCGCAGCCAATGATCAGTGTAGTGTTTCCGGAAGAAAGGAAACCACCGGTCGTGGCCAGACGTGTGACGTGATAGGACGCTCTGTTCAAAGCAGAAATGCACGCTTTCGTGTCATCCGTTGAGATGATAGCCAGAATAAGTTTCATAGTTCTGCCTCCTCTATTGATTTTATTTTATCATCAAATACTTCATTTAGGAAAAAAACACTTGCCGTGAGTTTGTGGGCGTTTCGTTATAGTGGTACAATATTTGAGTATGATAGAATTCAAGAACGTTTCAAAGACATATAAAAACGGCACACACGCCTTGCAGAATGTAAATCTGAAAGTGGAAGACGGCGAGTTTGTCTACATCATGGGACCGACCGGTTCGGGCAAATCGACGCTGATCAAACTGCTGGACGGCGAAGAAGTGCCCAGCAGCGGAAACGTCATCGTCAACAACGTCAACGTCGGCCGCTTAAGAAAATCAAAAGTCTATCTTTATCGCCGCAAGATCGGCGTGGTCTTTCAGGATTATCGTCTCTTGCCGGAAAAGACGGTTTTTGAGAATGTGGCCTATGCCCTGGAAGTTCTGGATCTGCCTAACGACAAGATCCGCAAGCGCACCAGAGAAGTGCTCAAACTTGTTGACCTGGCTGACAAGGCCAATGTCAAGCCGCGTGAGCTTTCCGGTGGCCAGCAGCAGCGTGTGGCGATTGCCCGAGCGATTGCCAAGCGTCCGGCCATTCTGATCGCCGACGAGCCGACCGGCAACCTAGACCCGGCAATGACCGATGAAATGATCACTCTTTTAGAGAAGATCAACAAAGAAGAAAAGACGACGCTTTTAGTCGTCACTCATAACGATGTGATGGTTGAATTCCATCCGAAACGCACGATCCGCATTCAGTCCGGCCACGTGGTCGATGACGGCATGCGGGCTGCTGCCTATGCTTCCAAGATGAAGGCCACCGATAAGCCAAACCGCGGCGAAACGATGACCAAGGAAGAACGCATCCAGGCTTTGAGGGAAGCGGAAGAAGCGGACAAGGATTATGTCCACAAGCCGCATGTCCTCTCGGAGAGCGATGCCCAGGAAGCGAAGTTCAATGAGATCACCATGCAGCTGGATGCGATCAAGGAGATCTCGGAAGGAGGAGAGGAATAATGGTCTTTTTCCGCCGTTTCTTCCGTCATCTCAGAGAAGGCTTTATCGGCGTCAAACGCCATTTCGGTATGGCTTTTTCAGCTGCTTCAGCTGTCACCATTACCCTGCTGCTGGTAGGCGCTTTTGGCGTCTTTGCGGTCAATATGGCTTATCTGACCCAAGAGATCGAACAGTCGATCTCCTTATCGGCTTTAATTGATTATTCCGTGACTGATCCTTCACGGATCACCAATATGAAAAACGAGATCGAAAACATGGAAGCGGTAGACCATGTCGTTTATCGCACCAAAGATGAAGAATTCGATTATTACAATAAGGAATATCCCGATCTGGCGGAATTTTCCGAAAACTATCGGGCTGACAATCCCTTCCATGATGCTTTCTTAATTTATGTCAAGGATGGCATGGATATGGAAAAGGTCAAGAACGATGTCGCAGCGATGAGCGGCATTTCTTCGGTGGAAGATGGCGGCAACAACACCTATACGCTGATCCACATCCTGCATATGATCCGAAATGTCGGCGGCATTCTGATACTCGCACTGGTTGCCTTGGCTGTCTATCTGATCTACAACACGATCAAGATCACCATTGCGACCAGAAAAGACGAGATCTGGATCATGCGTAATGTCGGTGCCAAGAACAGCTATATCCGTGCGCCTTTCCTGGTGGAGGGTGTCATCATTGCCATCATCGGCTCGATCTTACCGATCGGTTTGATCATTTACGGTTACTATGAGCTCTATAAGATGACCGGCGGTGTTTTGGCCGGTGTCATCACATTGATCCCGGTCATGCTCTCTGTCTGCAAGTATCTGAGGTTGACCAGATAATGCTGAAGAAACTTTTAAGTATCATCCTTGTCGTCTTCATGGTCTTACCGTTAAGCTGTAAGACGACTTTTATTTATGCCGAAGAAGAAGGCGGCGAGTATTACGAGGAAGAAGAGACCTACACCGAAGAGGAAGAAGAGGAAGAAAAGAGCGACTACGATAAATGTGTCCAGGATCAGGATAAGGCTGCCTGCCGGGCAATCGCCAAGAATGCCCAGAGTTCCTTGAAGGACATTGAGGATCAGATCGCCAATGCCAAAGAAAACAGGGAAGCGGCTGCCGCTTTGGCCAACGAGTATGCCGCAAAAGCGCAGACGTATCAGGGCGAGATCGATTCTTTGAAGATTCAGATCGAAGACCTCAAGACAAGGATTGAAGAGCTGACCACCCAGATCGCCGAAAATGAGAAAAAGGTGGAAGAGCTCAATACCCGCGTCAAGAATCGAATGATCGAATCGCAGAAGACCATGCATTTCAACGGCTATCTGGAATTCATACTGGGTTCCAAATCCTTTACCGATATGCTTCGAAGAGTCTATGGTGTGGAAGCCATCGTCTCCAAAGATAAATCCGATCGTGAAACGCTGTTGAGTGTCATCGAACAACTGACCAAAGACAAGGCGGAACTCGATGCGGCGCAGAAGGAACTCAACGCCAGCTACGAAGAGATCGTTGCCAAGCAGGCGGAACTGATCGCCATGCAGGAATTCTACGAAGAAGAAGCGGTCCGCATCGGTGAAGAACTCGATGAGATGACCGAGGCAAGAGACAACATCTATAACACCTTTGATGATTTAAGAGAAGCCCTCAAGGCGACCGGCGTGACGGTGTCCGACGGTTTTGTCCCGGCGGTCCACAATTCCTGGATCTCTTCGACGGTCTGGAATTATGATAATGACTTTTTGGGCGGCGCATGGCACCTCGGTGTCGACTATGCGGCTTCCAGAGGCAGAGAGATCCATGCCCCGGCCGGCGGCGTGGTCATCCGTGCGGATGACGGCTGCAGCGATCCGGGCTATCTGGGATCTTCCTGCGGTGCCTGGATTTCAGGCGGCGGCAATCAGGTCTATATGATGTGCGAAGTCGATGGAAGCATCTACGGCTTCATCTTCTTCCATCTGAATACCGTCTATGTCTCTTATGGTGATTACCTCTTGCAGGATGATGTGATCGGTCTGGTCGGTTCTTCCGGCTCATCAACCGGTCCGCACTGTCATATCGAAATGTACTATCTGGGCGAAGGAGAACTGCTCGATTATCTGTCCATGGGATGGAATGCGACGTTCTCGGTCGGCCGAGGCCGTACGGCTTACAATAACCGCTGTGAGATCGGTACTCCGGCACCATGTATCCTGAATCCGGAATACTATCTGCCGGCAAACTGATAAAAAATGGAAAACGAAGAAAACAAAGTTGTCTTCGATCTGAAGAGGGTGCCTCTTCAATCGGAAAGAGAAGAGATACGAAACCGGCGCAGAAAGACCTTTCTGATCGTTTTGCTGTGCCTGTTTTGCCTGATACTGGGCATCCTTTTGGGACACATCTTTCTTCCAAGGGAGCGGGTGATCGGCACGGGTTCCTCTTCTGTTGAGGAGATCAAGCAGATCATGGGCAAGTACTGGCTCTATGGGGATCAGTACGATGACCTTAGCGGCGAACTGGAAGACAAGGCTTTGTATGGCATGACGGCTTTTGACTTTGATCCTTATACTTCCTATATGTCGGCAGAAGAGATGAACAGCTTCTCCGACAGCATCAACCTGACCTATGTGGGCATCGGCGTGGAGTATTCCTATGTCAACGATGCCGCTATGATCATGAAGGTATTCAAGTATTCCCCGGCAGAAAAGGCCGGCTTGCAGGCGGGAGATCGCATCATACAGATCGATTCGACGCCGGTCGAAGGTCTGGATACGATGGCCATTCGTGAACTGGTTCTGGGCGAAGAGGGAACGATCGTCACTTTGAAGATCGAAAGAGAGAATAAAACGCTCGATGTCGAAGTGGTAAGAGGTGTGGTTGATTCCACTGTCTATGCCTATACGGAAGATGACTACATCATCATGGAACTCAACAGTTTTGGCGAGACCACGGCGATCGAAGCGGCAAAGTATCTGGATGCCTACAAGGATTATGAGAAGATCATCATTGATCTGCGCGATGACAGCGGCGGCTATCAGTCCTCTGTCCGCGACATCTGCGGTCTGTTTATGGGACCGGATCAGGTCTACCTTCGTCAGAAGGGCAGCAATGGTGTGGAGATGGTCGACAAGACGCCGTCTTCTTCCAGGAAATACGACAATCTGAAAAAGATCATCGTTCTGGCCGGCAGAGATACGGCTTCGGCAGCCGAAGTGCTGACGATCGCCTTAAGGGAAAAATGCGATGCCCTGGTGGTGGGAGAGACGACCTATGGAAAGGGCGTCATCCAGACCAACCGCGTCTTGCGCAACGGCGGTGTCTTAAAGATCACGACCTACTACTGGTATTCGCCGGACGGCAATTCGATCGACAAGGTCGGCATCGTTCCGGATGAAGAAGTGAAGATGCCGGACATCTATTATGAACTGTATTCGGATATGGAAGATGGCGAAGAGTATGCCTTTGATTCCGTTTCCGATAAGACGGCTTTATGCCAGAAAGCGCTGCGTTTCCTGGGCTATGATGTCGAAAGAGATGACGGCTACTTCGATCGTTCCTTTGGCGAGGCACTGATCGAATACAAAGGCGAACACGGCCTACGGCAGCATCATTGCCGAGACCAGGTATCAGCTCTCCAACGACCGAAGCAAAGATACCGTTCTTAACAGGGCGATCGAGATCATGAAAGAAGACTAAAACGGGTTCTCTTAAATTAAACGTGGGTAAACGTGGTTTAAGATCCAGAACGCTTTGATCTAATAAATGAAACGTGGTTGGTAAATCCCAGGCGTTATGTCGTGAACCCCATTATTTGGACAAATAATAATTAAGTTAACTCAATGATAAGGCCTGCTTCCTTGCTTCACAAGGGGTAAGGCCTTTTAATTTTACTTTGATGCGTTTTGTGTTGTAGTACTCTATGTATTCTTCGATAGCTTCCTTAAGCTGATCCAGTGTATTGAATTCATATTCATGGCCGTAGAACATCTCATTCTTAAGCTTGCCGAAGAAGTTCTCGATCGGAGCGTTATCTAAGCAGTTTCCCTTTCTTGACATCGATTGAATGATCCCTTTGTCCTTTAAGGCTTTATGCCATGGCTGCATCTGGTATTGCCAGCCCTGATCGGAATGGAAGATAAGGCCACTCAGATCTTCAAACTTACTGAAAGCCCTGTCCAGCAGTCTTTTCTGCTGGCAGAAATCAGGAGAAACAGAGACATCATAGGCGATGATCTCGTCATTGTACATGTCTAAGATCGGTGAGAGATACAGTTTGCCGGCAGCGATATGGAACTCCGATACATCCGTTGACCACTTTTCATTGGGTTTTGATGTATTGAAGTCTCTGACATACCTGGTCTTATGGTTTTCTTCATCCACTTCTTTGTGTATGAGAAGATTCTTTACTGTGCCATTCATATCGCCCTTGTAGGACTTATACCTGGCTTTAGGCGTTATGCCGAATAAGCCGATCTGCTTCATGATGCGTTTGATCTTCTTGTGGTTTACTGTATAGCCTCTGTTTCTTAACTCCAGATCGATCCTGCGGTAGCCGTATCTTCCCTTATTCTCATTGAAGATATCGCTGATAAGCTGCTTAAGCTGCGCATCCTTATCTTCATCCATATGGGAATATACATAATAATAGGTGGACCGCTTAAGACCGGAGATCCTAAGCAGCAGCGCCAAGGGATAGTCTTGCCTTAGTTCAGATACTGCCGTTACTTTTTCTTTGATTCGCGCTTTTTCCTTTCCTGAACTAAGGCATTCAATTTTTTTAGGTAGGCTACCTCCGCTTCCAGTTCTCTGTTCTTCTTTTCCAGAAGCTTTATCCTGGCTTTATCAGTACCATCATCTTTTATTTCATCAAATGATTGAGCTGTATCATCGTTTTCTATCTTCATCTTAGGCGGCCGTCCTTTCTTCTTATCGATAAGACCATTATAACCGTCTTTCTCATAGCGCTTGAGCCAGGATCTGATCATGGATGGATGGATATTGTTGGCGATTGCCAAAGACCCCTTGGATTCTCCGTTTCGACACCGGTTGATGATCTCCATTTTGAATTCCTGAGAATACTTCCGGTATGGCTTCCTGATCAAAGCAGCTTCTCCATAGACACCGTATTTGCGTATCAGCCGTTCAATAATCGAAACATCGACATTGTACATCCTGGCCAGCTTGGCTTGTGAAACACCTACTTCCTTGTTTAATCTGATGATCTCCCGTTTGTCGTCATCACTCAATTTCATATAAAAGAACCCTCCTGTCTGGCGCGAATTCTGGATACCAGGGTACCCTGGTATCCAGAATCAATGTGTCCAAACAATTGGGTTCAGTTCAAAACCGGGAGGCTTTGATCATGACAAAACTGAATAGCTCTGGCTTTTTTTATGCCTTTTTTATCTTGCAAAGCAAGCATTGAAAAAGAAGATCGTGTGATCTTCTTTTCTTGTTTGGATAATGCTTAAGAAGTATGATTGATCAGCCAGTCGGTGATCTCATTTAGTCTTCTCAAACGATGGGTCGGCTTACCGGATCTCGATAGCTCATGGTTTTCACCTTTGAAACCGCAGACGCGGGTCTCCACACCCTTCCACTTTAAGGCCGAGAATAACTGTAAAGCCTCCGGGAACGGACAACGGTAATCTTCCGTTGACTGAATGAACAGGGTAGGGGTCACTGCGTTTTCCACATACTTGAGCGGGGAACGATCCCAGAACAGCTCGATTGCCTTGCTGTCAAGAGGAATGCCGTTCTCATACGTCGTGTCATAGGAGTAATCCGAATAGTAGAAATCGGCAACACGGTTGGAGATGGAACGCTGGGCTGCGGCTGCTTTGAAGCGGTCGGTATGGGTGATGATCCAGTTGGTCATATAGCCGCCATAGGAACCGCCGGTCACTGCCAGTCTTTCCGGATCGATCGGATAGAGTTCCAGCGCCTTATCGACAAAGGCCATGATGTCATCGTAATCGGTTGCCCCATAGTGCTTGAGATAGTCGGCAAAGGCATCGCCTCTTCCATCCGAGCAGTGCGGATTGCAGAAGATGACAAAGTAGCCTCTGGATGCCCACATCTGCATCTCGTGATAGAAGACCTCGCCATAGGCGGTCTTTGGTCCACCATGGATATCCAGGATCATCGGATATTTCTTGTTTGGATCGTAGTCGATCGGCTTTAATGCCCAGCCGACGATCTCATCGACATTGAAGCAGGTGAAGCGTTCCGGTCTTGCGACATAGTAGTCCTTGAGAACTTCCTCGTTGATGCAAGTCAGCTGTGTGAATTCCGGTGCCGCATAGACTTCCTGCAGCTTCATATTTTTCATGGCCACCACATAGAGCTTGTCATCAATGAAGGCCATATCATCAACCGAACCTTCGCCATCAGTGACTCTGCTTAACTTCTCACCGTCAAATTTTACGACGATCGACTTTTCCCCATCAACTGTGATGAAATACATGTCATCATCCTTTTTCAACATGCCATGTCCTCTGCCATAGCGGCAGTCGGAACCGATCGAGTTGTATAACATCCATTCGTTTTTCAAAACGAGTTTCAGATCATGGTCCTTGACCTCATAGAAGGACTGACCGCTGATGCAGGTATCAAAGGCCGCCGTCGCAAAGAGTCTGTCTTTGACAAAGAAAATGCGGCGGATAAAGGCCTTCTCATTCTGATAGAGAACTTCGATTTTGTCTTCTTTTGGATCATAGCGGTAGATTGATGAAAACATGCCTTTCATCGATTCATAGTCATTGGCCAAAAAGAAGATCTTTCCGTCTTTGACTTCGACGTTTTCCACATCCATCGTCTTTGGCGTGATGCGCCTGATCTCACCGTTTTTCTTGTTGTAAGTGAAAAGAGAATTGCGCATGCCGTTGATGAAGCCAATGCCATTGAAGAAGAACGGATATTCATCCAGGACCAGGTAGTCGCTTTCTTTCTTCGTCTCTTCTATAAAGGCATCTCTTTCTTCCTTGGACAGTTTATAGAAATCCGGGCAGCGTAAGTCCGTCTGTCCCTGCAGGAGATAGTAATCCTCATTCAGATCCTTTAAGTCAAAGACACCCATCGGAATGCGCAGGCATTCCTTTTCCTGACCGTCTTCCAAAGTGACATAGAGGGTTTCGACCTTTCCTTCTTCACCCTTTTTGGAAATTAAGAGCGTGTCGTTTAACACAAAGCTGTTGATCCTCTTGATTGGACCGTAGATCACTTCGTCTTTCCCGTCCTTTACACTTAACTTGTGTAAGGATTGTAAGTAGTCGTTGTTTTCCGGATCGGCGATCGTGTCGGTATAGTAAAGATCGCCCTTGAAAGAAAACAGGTTGGACAGATAACGGTACTTCAGCATCAGATCTGTTTCAATAGGCTTCATCAAAGTTCCTCCTTCAACATTTTCGATTGAATCATCTCATCATTATCTTCATATTTCAAGAAATACGATTGAAAAAGGAAGCTTATGCAACTTCCTTTCTCATTGATCTTCTTCCTCGATGGAAACACCTTTTTTCATGACACCGGTATTTAATCCCAGACCGGCCAGGGTCACAATGGCCAGATAATAGGTTCCCAAGGACAGGATGTGCGATAAGAACGTCGTTCCTCGAACCTGATTGATCATCAAGAAGATACCACCGGCAAATAAGAGCAGCGATCCGCCAAAGACTCTTCTTGGCATCGGGAAGGACGCCACGATCATCGCCAGTACCGAAGCCAGATACAAGAAGGCAAGCAGACGAAGGACACCATACTCTCCCTTGATTGCCGCCGTGATGATTAAGGAAATGATCACAAAGACACCATAGAGGATGTATTGGCGCTTGTCAGGCTGTTCTTCCTTGATATAGACATAGGTCAGTAAGATGTAGGCAGCGATATGAAGCAGGGTACCTGCATTCAGCTGGTAAGTCGTCACGATGTCGGCCAAAGTAAACAGGCACATTGAAATTAGGATCGCCCGATGAAGCGGCGTGTTCTTCTTGTGATATCCAACATAAGCCATCAGGATGGCCAGGGCACCGATCGCCAGTTTATAAAAGACCAGCAGCTGGCGGTTGGATGGGAAGAGGGCCGCAAAGAATTCCATGATCAGGAACAAGAGGAAGATACCCGTTGCACACAATAACGGCAAGGCGGAGTACTTGCTGTCTTTGCGGATCCAACCTTTGCGTATGCGGCGCATGTAACGGATGCGGCCGATCAGATAGGCGTTATAGAAGACAAAGAGCGACAGGATAAACAAGAAAAGGGAAATGGATAGGATGACCGCCTGACGCCAGGTCATATCAAAGTAGTGCTGACGGGAGGTGATGATGACATCGGAAATATTCAGCTCTGTCTCATGAGCCGAGAAATTCTGCTCATTGAGTCCCGCCTTGGAAGAGTAGTCCCAGCTGCCGTCCTTTTTGATCGTCGCATTGAAGACGTCATTGGCTTCCTGTAAGTAGACGATGATGTTCAGATCCTGATTGACACCGGAATGAATGGTGTTTCCATAGGCAAACAGAACAATCTGTTCTTCATTATCTGTCGTTTTAAAACTGAGGGTATAGTCATTGTCCTGCGGAAGCACGGCAAGGATCTCATCTTCCCGATAGGACAGATAGATGTTGCCTTCCGGATTCTTTCGGTCTTTCTTAGGAACCAGAACGATCTTGCGGTCAGTTTCCTTATCATAGCGAATGATCGGATCGATCGATTCGATGAGTTTATTTCCCTGATACAACATAACTTTGACACCGGAATCGATGTGAACAACGTTGTAGCGGTAGAAGTCGGTAAACAATTCTTCACCGCTGTCAGCCGAAAAAACCCAGGAGACATAAAACTCCGGCGTATGAGCCTGCAGGATATTGGCACCGGCCGTTGCCGAATCGTTCCAGCTTCTGAAAACACTGTCCTGATCGTTGTAGTCCCGGATCAGCAGCGTCAGATAGTTCATTAAGGCATTGGCCTCTTCTCTGGTGTTCTCGTTGATCAGCACCGGATCTTTGGCGATCTCCAGAAGTGCCGCCAATACGTGTATGGGATCCTTGTTCTCCCAGATGTGAATCAGTTTGTCTTCCAAAGAATAGGCATATTCGGCAGATGTCGGACAGATCTGTAAAAACAGGGAAAGTATATTATTGATGGTCTCATTGGCTTCCCGGTTATACCAGTAGTCGATGCCGGTGATCATCTTGTAGATGACGTTGGCCTTGACGCGTTTGGCTTCAAAATCGCTGTCGGTCTCTAAGATCGGCGTATACAGATCGACGCCATAACGCTTGTAGCCCCATTCCTCAAAAGGAACCTTCGGGACCGGATCGGCCTTGCCGATGATATTGAAGATATTGTGATACTTGCTTTCATCAACGGTCGTTGCCGTGCGCGGTGTGGCAAAGGTATAGGCAAAGACGTTGTCTTCGCCAAAGACACTGGAATCGGAAAGTCTGGCAGCGACAATATTGGACACGGCAGCTGCCCG